>NZ_JAKGAW010000026.1:0-68616 GCF_021532475.1 Pseudoalteromonas sp. APAL1
CACCACCGTATACTTTTGCAAGTACGTTAGTGATTGCTGCTGTTAGAGTTGTTTTACCGTGGTCAACGTGGCCGATTGTACCAACGTTTACGTGCGGTTTTACGCGTTCAAACTTTTCTTTTGCCATGACGGAACCTATCAGTTTTGTGTATCTAGATTACATATGAAAATAATCCACCGAGGGTAGATTAATTTAATTTTTTCAAATTTCAAATAGTTTTTTCTGACAGATAAAGGAAGAAATTAAGATGAGTTCTCGATACTGGTGCTGATAGGCAGATTTGAACTGCCGACCTCACCCTTACCAAGGGTGCGCTCTACCAACTGAGCTATATCAGCAACACCAGAAGTCTGGAGCGGGCAGCGGGAATCGAACCCGCATCATCAGCTTGGAAGGCTGAGGTAATAGCCATTATACGATGCCCGCATAGGAACCTGTTCTTAAACTACCTCTAACCGTCAAGAATAAAGTGGTGGAGGGAGCTGGATTCGAACCAGCGAAGGCTGAGCCGTCAGATTTACAGTCTGATCCCTTTGGCCGCTCGGGAACCCCTCCACGAAAATTCTTTACTAAGTCACTTCCGGTAAAAGGAAAGTGGTGCCGACTATCCGAGTTGAACGGATGACCTACTGATTACAAGTCAGTTGCTCTACCAACTGAGCTAAGTCGGCACTGCTTTAGTACGGGGCGAGATTCTAAGGTAAGGTTTATTGTGATGCAACAATAAAATCAAAAAAAATGTGATTTTATGTGTTAAACGCTCACTATTCAGGCAAATATAGGCTTTTTTACTGTTTTAGTGTTAATTCTAACCAGTAATTCAGTCCTTTAAAAACAAGCTGACTGTCAAACTCACTCTCAGCGAACTGCTCGGCCAACAACTTTCCATAGCCACCAGCGAATAATAAGCAGCTATTTTCATTATTAAGATGACGCTTAGCTTGCTCAATTGCCCCTACAGTCGCAACAAGCGCACCGTTTTTTAAACCATTAGGGGTGTTTCGGCCTAACTCTGCAGCAAATGGAGTTTGCCCATCATCGAACACTTTTTGCGTATTTTGCGTTAATGAGGTTGTCATTAAATCAAGCCCAGGCAAAATCCACCCGCCAAGGTGTTCTCCTTCGCTGTTTAATACATCAATCGTTGTTGCGGTGCCAGCATCGACCACAATACAGTGTTGCTTTGGCAGCTCCACATATGCAGCAATTAGTGCAAGCCAACGATCAATACCTAAATTGGTAAAGTGCTCGTAGGCACATTTTAAATTCTCAAGTTTAGCGCTTACTTTTGCCTCGTACACGGTAACTTTATGTTGCTCGGCTAACTTAATGAGAGGAGCAAGCAACTCGGTGCTGCCTACACAAGCAAACACCATGTCATTAATTTGCGGCCAAGGCAGCGCATTCAGTTCACATTGTTTGTAACAGCCCTGATTATATAAAACAGCTTTAATAGCAGTATTACCTACATCAACTAACAGTCTCATTTATCTGCCTTACGCAATGAAATCTCACCACCATAATAACTTTTTACCTCTCCGTCTTGGCGAATGCGGATACCACCTTGGCTATCAATCCCTTCACAAATTCCTCGCCAGCTACGATGCCCTGTATTTAGCTCGACACACTCTTTAGCAAATGCATTTAAGCTATTCCATTGTATGTACATCTCGTTTAGCCCTGACTGCTGGTACTGCGCTAATCGCTGTTCTAAACAAATACACAAATAAGCAGCGAGTTTATTCTTATCTAACTTTTGAACATGCTGACTCAGGTCGGTCCACGCTTGGTCAATGTGTTGGCTGACACTTTCGGGCATATGTAGGTTTATGCCAATACCGATCACTAATTGACAGGGCCCTTGTGGTTGCCCATCAAGTTCAACGAGAACACCCGCCAGTTTTTCTCTGTTTATATAAATATCGTTTGGCCACTTAAGCTCAACATCAATTTGATACAAAGCTTTTAAGGCATCATATACAGCTAGCCCTACTGCAATCGACACTCCCATCGCCGCCTGTAAGCCATCATCCAAGCGCCAGAAGTAACTAAAGTATAAATTAGCGCCAAATGGTGATTGCCATACTCGGCCGCGACGGCCTTTTCCTGCTTGTTGCATTTCCGCAACCAGTACAGTGCCAGATGTTAACGGAACATCACTTTGAAGACGGCGCATTAATTCACTGTTGGTTGAATCAATAATTGGCTGCACCTCAACGTTGGCTGTGTTACCACCTAGTTTGTTATACTGCTCAGTAATCGCTTGTTGATTTAGAAACCCTGCATTATTGTTCAGGCAATACCCTTTACCCGTTACTTTAAAGATATCTAGGCCCATTTCCTGCAAAGAATGAATATGTTTACCAACAGCAGCACGGCTAATACCTAATTGCTCTCCTAATTGCTGGCCAGAAACAAAACCACCTTGATTGAGCGCTTGCAAAATAGCTAATTTGTTACCATCTGGCGCTTTCATGATGAAGCTCCCAATTCAATGTGACACTCACGATCGGCATCAATCAGTCGCACCTCGTGTTGTAGCGCAATTTTGTAATTTTGCCAGACTTGTTGCTGAACATGTTTCACCATGGCAATTAAATCATCTCCAGTGCTATTGCCGTGATTCACGAGCACTAACGCTTGCTGCTGATGAACTTCAATTCCTGCAACTTGATAGCCTTTTAACCCAGCATGTTCAATCAACCACCCTGCGGCAACCTTATGATGTTCAGCATCAACATAGTAATGAGGTAGCTCAGGGTACTGTTTTAGAAGTACCGCAAGTTGTTCATTAGAGATCACTGGGTTTTTAAAAAAACTTCCCGCATTAGCAAGTTCACTTGGGTTTGGTAGTTTGCTGTTTCTAGTTGTGATGATTTGTTCAAACACCTGCTGTGGCGAAGGAGTTGTAAGCTGTTGCAATGGCCCATAACTAAGCACTGGTTGCCACTTTTTAGGGAGCAGTAACCCGACTTGAGTGATCACTGCTTTATTTTTAAGTGCATGTTTAAAGATAGAGTCACGATAGCCAAATTGGCATTCGTCTTTTGTTAAACAGTTTATCGTTTTGGTAGCAATATCAAAGTACTCAACATAACTAACAAACTTTTCGAGCTCCACACCATAAGCACCAATATTTTGCACTGGCGCAGCACCAACGGTACCGGGGATTAAAGCAAGGTTTTCAAGCCCAGGTATGTCATTGGCAATGGTCATAGCGACTAATTGATGCCAGTTTTCTCCGGCCGCTATATGCAATAAAAAGCCATCACTTTGCTGCTCTATATTTATGCCCTTCGTGTTCATGTGAACGACAGAACCTTGGTAGTCAGATAAAAACACCGTATTACTGCCTTCACCTAAAATACAAAAGGGAGACGAAAAGTCTGTGCTTAAAAGCTGATTCACTTCATCAATTTGATAAAAATGCTGGCATTGGCTTGGCAAAGAAAAGGTATGAAAAGATTGCAGGGACTGAGCCACAAAACGCCTCAAAGGTTACCGGTAACTAATCGCATTAGTGTAACCTATCGTCGCAAAATACGCATTAGATTGTAAAAATCACTCAACCCACTGCACTAATCATGTTATAAAACGGGCTCTTTTTCATTTGTGTTCCAGGGTTATTATGAAGTTTAAACCATTACTTTTAAGTCTTGCTATGGCCGGTGCTTGCTCTCAAGCAACTGCAGATGCAATCAGCCAGCACACTTACGCAAACTTAGATGACGTAACAACCACTCACCTACTACTAGATTTAGATGTTGATTTTGATGACAAACAACTAGAGGGTTTTGTTGAGCATACGCTAGATTGGCACAATGCGAACAGCAAAACACTTGTACTTGATACTCGCGATTTAGATATCGACAAAGTAATGTATCAAGATAAAAAAGGCAGCTGGCACAAAGCTGACTTCACCCTTGCCGCACGTGATGACGTGAAGGGCTCAAAATTAACAATTAAATTTAAAAGCCAAGCGGTTAAAGCACGTATCTACTACAACAGCCGCCCAGAAGCTTCAGGTTTACAGTGGTTAACACCAGAGCAAACAGCCAGTAAGTCACACCCATTTATGTACAGCCAATCACAAGCAATTCATGCTCGTAGTTGGATCCCTGTACAAGATACGCCTGCAATGCGCGTAACTTACTCAGCACGTATTCACACTCCTAAAGACATTCGTGCAGTTATGAGTGCTGACAATAAAGATGCGCTTTATAAAGACGGCGACTACTTATTTGATATGCCACAACCCATTTCGCCATACTTAATCGCAATTGGTGCGGGTAATTTAGAATTTAAAGCCATGTCTAAGCAAACCGGTATTTTTGCTGAGCCAACAATTTTAGATGCGTCGGTTGCGGAGTTTAACGACACACAAGCGATGATCGACAAAACTAACGCAATGTATGGCGAATACGCATGGGGTCGTTACGACTTATTAATGCTGCCACCAAGCTTCCCATTCGGTGGCATGGAAAACCCACGCTTGTCATTCATCACACCAACGGTTGTTGCCGGCGATAAAAGCTTAGTAAACCTAATTGCTCACGAGCTTGCTCACTCTTGGTCTGGTAACTTAGTTACCAATGCAACGTGGGAAGATTTATGGCTAAACGAAGGCTTCACGTCTTACGTTGAAAACCGCATCATGGAAGAAGTGTTTGGCCGTGACCGTGCAGTGATGGAACAAGCCCTTGATGCAGCAGGCTTACGTGCATTACTTAAAACGCTACCAGCACCAGATACGCGCCTTAACTTAAAACTAAATGGCCGCGATCCTGATGATGCATTTAGCTCAGTGCCTTACACTAAAGGTCAACTTTTCTTAATATATCTAGAAAACAAATATGGTCGCGACAAGTTTGACCCATTTGTAAAAGGTTACTTTGATCAATTTGCGTTTAAGTCTCTTACAACCGCTCAATTTGTTACTTACTTAAAAGCAAACCTGATCGACAAGTACCCAGGCGTGGTCAGCATGGATAAAGTTAATGAGTGGATTTTTGAGCCAGGTTTGCCAAGTGATGCACCAAATCCAACCTCTGATGCCTTCGATAAAGTTGATGCTGTAACCAAAACATGGTTAAACGGTGAGATTAGCGCAGCTCAATTACCAACAGCAGATTGGTCTGTTCATGAGTGGCTACACTTTTTAAATAATCTACCTCGCGATTTAAGCATTGAAAAAATGACTGAGCTTGATAAGCAATTCAACTTAACACAGTCAACTAATGCTGAGCGCGCTTTCGCATGGTTTATGCTAGCGGTAGGTAATGGTTATCAACCAATTTACCCTGCTCTTGATAAGCACCTCTCTGGCATCGGTCGCCGTAAATTAATTGTGCCACTATATAAAGCACTTATTAAGAACGGTAAAAAAGACTGGGCGCATGATGTGTACTTAAAAGCACGTCCGGGTTACCACCCTCTTGCACAAGGTACAGTTGACGACTTATTCGCAAAATAAGTCACTAAACTCAAAAAAGGCGCTGATTTCAGCGCCTTTTTTAATAATTAGATTTAGTTGCTTACCTTTTGTAAGAATGCCCGACGCTCTTCAGGGCTCGCTTGTTGCCACCAAAACTCTAGCATTGCCGCTGCATTTGGCATATTTTTTAATCCAGCCTGCCCACCTGGTACTTTTGCAGGTAAGGTAACTGGCACCGCTGTCGCAGGCTTACCACTTGAACTTGCAACAGGCGCTGTCGCAACAGCTTGCGCTGACGTTGGCTGTGCACGATAACTAACAATTGATAACGGCATCGCAAGCTCACTGCCTTTCGCTTTTAGACTCACTTGAGGTGACTCAGCAAACACCTGCGCTGCTACAGCATTACTGGCGCGATTAAATACAACATCATAGTCTTTGCCATTTTCAACCGTCACTTCAACCCAAAAAGGCTCTGACTCTACAACCTGATGGTCGTCATAACCTTGCTCATATAGATCTGTGTATTTCATTTTCAGCTGATAGGTACCTGGGGCAAGCTCAACATCATCAACACGGCTAAAAAATGATTGCTCAATAAGGCGATCTCCCACTTGTAACGGTACAAGCTCTTCTGGAAAGTGAATAGTCTCGGCTACACTGCTAACACTATTCAATAGCATTAACACACTACTCAGTAATACTAACTTACGCATGTTCACTCCTTGGTTGTTCAACTTGTGGCAGTTTCAGTTTGACACTGCAAATAAAGTTTGTCATTAGTGGGCGGTCATTTAACCACATTTATAAGAGAGCTAAGTATGAGCCAAGAGACTATTTTTACAAAGATTATTAATCGCGAGATCCCTGCCGATATCGTCTATGAAGACGAGTTATCACTGGCTTTTAAAGACATTAATCCACAAGCACCCTTTCATGTATTGATCATTCCCAAAACACCAATTGCGACTGTTAATGACGTTACAGAAGAAAATGCCCACTTGGTTGGTCACTTGTATGTCGTTGCTGCAAAACTAGCTAAGCAATTTGGTTTTAGTGAGGATGGCTTTCGTGTTGTGATGAATTGTAACGAACATGGCGGGCAAACGGTGTACCATATACACCTACACATGTTAGCGGGCAAACCAATGGGTTGGCCTCCTTACCAAGATAAGATGAAAGAAAGTGCCTAGCACTTTAATATGTAAATAACTGTAAAAAGTAGTACAAACATATTAATTTGGACTATACTATATATATATCAGTTAGTTAACACGTTGCATTAAGTTAACTAACTGTATTATTTGACACAAAATAGACACAAACTGCACTTTTCCTGCACAACTCTCAGAAATTTCTAATACGAAAGGGGTGGATTGCGTGGTAGGATGAAACTGTCAACTTTATTCAAGAGTGTATATATATGAGTAGTTCAGCCTTTTTATTATTAGATCCAGAACCGGTTAACACAATTGGTGTTAATGTATTAGAACCACTTTTAAAAACACAGGGGCTAGACGTCACATCTGGTACTGATATTTCTGAAGTACCTGAAGGCACACGCTTGTTATTCATTGAAACATCAAGCACTGATCCATGGGGTAAGCTTAAAGAGCAACTCGTTCATCTGCGCATGAAATGCGATATCGTATTATTCAATTTAGATGAAAACCCTGAATTAGCTAACCGTGCTCTATTAAGTGGTATCCGTGGTGTTTTTTACACAACAGACAATGCTGATGTGTTAATGAAAGGCATTCGTTTGTTGCTGGAAGATCAATTATGGTATCGCCGCGAAATCATGTGTAATGCATTAAATCGCATGCTGCAGTTTAATAAAGATGCCTTACATAAACTGACAGATGGCGACATCGAGCCGGTTAAACTTACTAAACGTGAAAAAGCAATTATTTCACTAATGAGTAAAGGTTCGAAAAATAAAGAGATTGCTGAAGACTTAAGCATTAGCCCACACACAGTAAAAACTCACTTGTACAGTGCATTCAGAAAAACCAAATGCCGTAACCGTATCGAGTTATTGTCATGGGCACAGCAAAATATTCCTGACGAGATCCGTTAAATCCAATACGCTTCGTCAAGTATTATTGCCAATTGCTACAATACACCCTACTAAGTTAAACAGACGCTACTAGCGTCTGTTTTTGTATCTTGTGGTTGATATACATGGCAATAGACCTTATTCTCAAGCTGACTGCAGACTGCCGGAAAAATAATGCTAGATTCAGCTACTTTATATTATGTAAGCGCCGCTATGATGGCGATAATGACGTTACTGAACTATTTAACCTGGCGAACAAATAATAATACCCCAGGTACACTTCTTTATATTTTCTACCCTCTTGTCATGTTTGCATCAGTAATGAGTTTTGCATTACATGGTCATATTAATAATGTAGCCAGTATATCGATTGCCAACTCACTACTTTTTTGTGCCTCGATCATTCATGTTCTTGCCGTTTGCCAATTTTTCAATGCTAAGTGTGTCGGTTTCAAAGCTTTTGTCGGTATAACTGCAGCATTTGCGCTACTTATGATCTACCTCTCTACTGACAATTCAGAGTTAAGAAGTCGCATTTTAGTTTCTGATTTACAGCATGTTATCGAAGCGCTGTTCTTATTGGCACTGTTCATTCGCAATGGCCGCAAAAACTACCCTAATGGCAGCATTGTCTATATTTTAATACTCAGCATTATTCTTGCTATTTTTACTGGCCGCACTTTATTAATGGGCGATATTGCTAAAGCAGACTTATTATCGGCAAACTGGTTTAGTATTACCCTATTCATTAACGGCGTTATCGCACCCATGTTTTATGCCACGGGTATGGCATTATTATGTAATGAACGCCGAGAACAGAATTTAAATCAACTCACTGAAAAAGCACAAAAAGACCTTGAAATTCGCGGCTTATTTTTGTCAACAATTAGCCATGAAATTCGCACCCCCCTAAATGGTATTTTAGGGAGTGCACAACTTATCATGAACCAATCAAGTGATCCTCGCGATAAACCTTACTGTGAAGCGATTATCAACTCTGCAGAATCTCTCAATTTACTGGTTGATAAAGTCCTTGATTATGCAAGTCTAGATCAGCGTGATGAAGCGCTTTATGAAGAAGATGTTGAGTTTAAAACTTGGTTAAACAATTTATGCTTACTGCTAAGCCCACTTGCAGAACAAAAACATTTAAAGTTTGAGCTTATTTACGATTTACCTGCTCAAGCATGTTACTACTGCGACCAGCAAAAACTAAGACAAGTTATTATTAACTTAGTGGGTAATGCGATTAAATTTACAGACCACGGCGCAGTAAAAATACATGTAACGTTACTTAAAGAAAGACAATTAGATCATCTTGTTCGCATCAGTGTTATCGACTCAGGTCCGGGTATCGAAGACGAAGAAATTATCTTTCTCACAGAACCCTATGTACAAAGCAGTGCAGGTAAAGAAAAAGGCGGCACGGGACTTGGTTTGGCAATAACAAGCCGATTACTCGAGAAGCTTGGAAGTAAACTTAATATTACCAGTGAGCTAAATAAAGGCAGTACTTTTAGTTTCGATATTTCACTTGCGATTGGTGAGCTAAGTCTTGTTGAACAGCGCCACCAATCAAAAGACTATGTAACTGGGCTTGACGTTTTATTGGTCGAAGATCTCGATCTAAACCAAAAAATTGCTATCGAATTTATGGCCGATGACGAGCACAAAATTAAGCTCGCAAAAGATGGTAAAAGCGCTATAGAGTTAATGCAAAAGCACCACTTTGACGTAGTGTTACTTGATATGAATTTACCTGATCTCAGTGGGCAGGATGTATTAAAAAAACTCAAAACTGTTGACCACTTAAATCAACGAACACCGGTGCTTGCCTTTACAGCAAGCCTTAGCCCCGATGAAATAAAAGAATACTTGGCGCTGGGAATTAAAGATATTGTCGGAAAACCAATAAAGCAACAAAAGCTACGCCAAGCACTTAGCGATTCGCAAACGAACCAGGCTGCGAGCATAGCTGTCGAGCTGCGCGACACTTTGTACGATGAAACGGCTGCAGCGACACTTGTAAGCTCATTTAATGAAGATGAAGTATCATCAATCTACAACGAATTTGTTTTATCAGCTCGTAACAAGTTGATTCGCTGTCAACAACTTGTAGAAGATGATAAAGAACAGTGCATCAAGCTTCTCCACCGCCAAGCCAGTACCGCTTTGCAATTAGGCTTTAACCGTTACGGCTTAGAGCTTAAAAAAATAGAGCGTAAGTTACTCGACAACAAACCTCTTAAAGACTCGCTTACAGATACACTTGTGCTGTGGCAAGACAGCCTTCAAGCCTACTTAAAACATGTAAGAAGTGAATTAACTTAAGGAAAGCGGAAACGTTAAAACCTAACCAATAAAAGTTTAAGCCGGCTGTTCTCAATAAAGAAACAACCGGCTCAATTTAGTTAAAACTTATAGCTAGTCCCTACCATACCTATCATCAAACCGCTCGATGTCGCTTTCATCAAGTATTGCACCGGTTTGTACTTCAATAACGATCAGAGGTGTGGCTTGTTGATTAGCGAGGCTATGTAATTGTTTAGCCGCAATATAACAAGATTGATCGGCTGTTAGCTCAAACTCGTCATCACCTACTCGCACACTTGCCACTCCAGATACGACAACCCAATGCTCTGCACGGTGCTGATGGCGTTGAGTTGAGAGTTTTGCACCGCTGTTGACGATTATTTTCTTTACCTTAAAGCCAGTACTTTCAATTAAAGTTCGATAGTTGCCCCAAGGTCTGAATACCGCTTGATGGTGAGTCAATTTGTCATTATCAATAACAGCAAGCTGCTTAAGTAAATCAGGAAGCTTATCGAGCGCACTTTTATCTGCCACTAAAGTGGCATCATGAGTATGAATAATTGCTTGATTACTCACGCCGAGCGCCGCAATAGTGTGGTCGGCTTCGCTGATGAGTAGATTATTTTCGCTATCTAAACTCACGCCTTGCGAGGCTAAATAGTTACCATGACAGTCTTTTTCAGCGATTTTAGAGAGTGCTGAAAAGCTGCCAACATCACTCCAATTTAAATCAACAGGAATAACAGCAACGTTAGCGCTACGCTCCAAAATAGCATAATCAATGGAATCACTTGGGCATGCTGTAAGCGCATTCGCTACAGGCCGTTGAAAACCTAAATCTGCAGTAAAGCTTGCCGCCTTTGCGACACTGTCAGCAATCTTTGGCGCAAAACGATTAAGTTCGCTTAAATACACATCCGGCAAAAATAAGAACATGCCGCTATTCCAGCCATATTCACCACTGGCAAGGTATTTCTCGGCTAATTGCCGGGCTGGTTTTTCTTTAAATTCAGCCACCTTAAAGCAGCCTTCATGGGCTAACTGCTCACCTTGGCGAATATAACCATAACCAGTATGTGGCTCAGTGGGTGTAATGGCAAAGGTCACTAACTGTTGTTGCTGGCAAAGCGCTATAGCATTATCTAAGCATGCAATAAGCTTATCAAAATCACTTATGTGGTGATCAGCAGGCATGACTAGTAAGGGATCTTTTAGGCCATTTTGCAATGCAAATTCAGCTGCTAAGGCAATCGCTGGCGCGGTATTTTTACCTTCAGGCTCCAGCAGTAGAGTATAGCTATCTGTGATTTCTGCAATTTGCGCTTTAGCAATAAAACGGTGCTCTTCATTGCATACTAAAATCGGCGCATTAAATCGTGAGTCAGCCACACGTAAAAGCGCGCTCTGTAACAGTGACTTGTCGCTAAGCAAAGGTAAAAACTGCTTAGGCATCGCTTTACGTGACAAAGGCCATAAACGAGAACCTATGCCACCAGCAAGAATAACGGGGGTGATTTTGCGACTCATGATTGCTTAAAGTAAATTATCCAACCATGAGTTTAACAAATTTTTGAGTAGGCTTCTTCGAGCAATTACAGTAACTGAAATTGATCAGCGTCTAAATGAGCAGGAAAAGCCTTTCTAAAGTCATCTAAAGGTGATTTTTCTAAGCGCTGAATAATGATACCCGATTGGTTATCTTCAAGCGCTGCCAAGGTATCACCTTTAAAATCATATACAGCAGTGCCTCCGCTGTGGGCAACATCATTACCATCAGCGCCAATGCGATTGACGCCTACGACATAACAGAGGTTTTCCATTGCGCGTGCTTTTAACAGGGTATCCCACACATGGCGACGAGCAGCGGGCCAATTAGCTACGTTTATCATCACATCGTAGTCGTTGCAATTACGCTGAAATACAGGAAAGCGAAGGTCGTAACACACTTGCGGTAAAATGCGAAAATCATTAATAGTGAATATCTCGCGCTGTGTACCCGCTGCAACAAAATTGCCTTCGTTACCTAAACAGAATAAATGGCGTTTGTCGTAATACTTTACTTCGCCGTTTGGCCAAGCCCAATAAAAGCGATTGGCCTTTTTATCACCTTTTGCGACTAAAACAGAGCCTGCAACCACAGCATTTTTTTGCTTAGCTGTGGCTTTTAACCAGCTAAGTACCTCACCTTGCTCAGGCTCACTGCAATCTAGATTAATCGCAAAACCAGTAGCAAATGTTTCTGGCAAGACAATTAAATCAACTTGCTCTTTTAAGCCATTAAGCTGCTCAGTAAAGTGTGCAAGATTCGCGCTTTTATCAAGCCAATGCAGTGATGACTGCACTAAAGCTAAGGTTAAAGTTGACATAAAATCTCCGCGGCACGTTTTAATGTGTCATCATTTTTAGCAAAACATAAACGAATCACTTTGTCGCTGCTTGCGCTGTTATAAAACACACTGAGTGGTACAGCTGCAACACCCGCTTGCTCAACCAGCCATTGGCAAAACTCAACATCATCAAGATCAGACACATCACTATAATCGAGTAGCAAAAAGTAGGTGCCTTCACTTGGTAATATTTTAAAACGGCTTTGCGCTAGTGCTTCGCTGAGCAAGTCGCGTTTTTGTTGATAAAAACCACTAAGTTCATCAACATGTTCTGGCTCTAACTCGAGCATATCGGCTAGTGCATGCTGGGCAGGCGTAAAGCTAGAAAAAGTCACATATTGGTGAATTTTACGAAACTCCCCCATTAATTGGGCAGGTGCAACACAATAACCCATCTTCCAGCCGGTGCTATGAAAAGTTTTGCCAAAGCTTGAGATCACAAAACTGCGTGCAAATAACTCAGGGTCGGTCAGCGCACTTAAATGCAAAGCGCCATCAAAGGTAATGTGCTCATACACTTCATCGCTAATTACATATAAATCATGCTTAGTAACAAGCGCTTTAAGGGCATTAATATCTTCTGTTTTAAAGATTTTACCGCTTGGGTTATGTGGCGTGTTGATGATGATGACACGTGTTTTGTCTGTTATAACATCAGCTACAGCTTGCCAATCGATTTTGTAGTCTGGCGCATGCAAAGCAACATGAACTGAGCGACCGCCAGCAAGCTCAATTGCCGGTTGATACGAGTCATACGCGGGGTCAAATACCACAACTTCATCACCCTTTTTAACAAGTGCTTGAATCGCCACGAACAATGCCTCTGTTGCTCCTGAAGTGACAGTAACTTGTTGCTCATAATTTATGTTGTTATGGTATTTTCTAGCAATCAGTGCGGCTATTTGCTGCTGCAGCCTTGCAACACCACTTGAAGGTGCATATTGATTTACCCCCTCAAGTACATAATGATTAAGCTGTTTTTTTAGCAATTCAGGTGCATCAAACTCAGGAAAACCCTGAGATAAGTTAAGCGCTTGGTACTTATTTGCCAGAGCGGTCATTTGACTAAAAATGCTGGTGCCTAAATTCGGCAATTTACTTTCAAACACAGAGGTTCCTTAAAGATGGTTTTGCGCCCGAAGCGATGCTATCATTGCTTAAAACAGATGTATAGCCGTCTAAATAACTTTTAGAATGTCGAGGAATATATGCATAACAATACCGCTATTTCAGAACTAATTGAAGCCGGTAAATGGGTAAGTCAACGCGGTTGGGTCCCTGCTACTGGTGGTAACTTTTCAGCCCGCACAGCAAGTGGCTATGTTGTCACAGCAAGTGGCTTCGATAAAGGCCAACTCGGCACTCATGCGTTTATTGAATTTGATCATGAAGGTAATCGCACTAAAGGCTCAGGTAATCCTTCAGCTGAAACTGAGCTGCATCTAAATATGTATAAGCTGATCCCATCAGCAAACTATGTCTTACACACTCATTCGGTAGCGGCAACCGTGTTATCGCGTGTTATTAAAGGCCATACTATCAACTTACACGGCTACGAAATGCAAAAGTCTTTAAGTGGTGTTAAATCGCATTTAGATACGCTAAGTATTCCTATTTTTGATAACGACCAAGACATCGACCGTTTAAGTTTACTTGTCAGTGATCATCACCTTCACACCCCTATTGAGCATGCCGTATTAATTCGCGGCCACGGTTTATACGTGGTTGGTCGCGATATCAAAGAAGTAATGCGTCATTTAGAAGGCTTAGAGTTTTTGTTTAGCTGTGAACTTGAGCGCTTAAAACTAGAAGGCATTCAAGCTGGAGTTCAGCCATGATCAAAGCGATTTTAACCGATATTGAAGGCACAATTACCCGCATTTCTTTTGTCAAAGACGTCTTATTCCCTTACGCTGCAGGGCAATTACCCGAGTTTGTAAAGTCACATCAAACAGACCCAGAAGTTGCAGCCCAAATTGATGCTGTTAAAGCACATATTGAACAACCAGAAGCCGATATTGACACGGTTATTAAGCATTTAATTCATTGGATAGAAACGGACCAAAAAATTACTCCACTTAAGCAATTGCAAGGATTAATTTGGCAAACTGGCTACGAAAATGGTGATTTTACTGGCCACCTTTACCCTGATGCTTATGACTTTTTACAAGCCCAAAAACAAGCGGGCAAAAGTCTCTATGTGTACTCATCTGGCTCAGTAAAAGCCCAACACCTGATTTTTGAGTTTTCTGATTATGGTGATGTGAGACCTTTATTCAGTGGTTACTTCGATACTAAAGTAGGCGCAAAACAACAGCAAAGCTCTTATGAGAATATTATTGCTGAACTGCCTTTTGACGCTGAAGAGGTGCTATTTTTAAGCGATGTTGAAGCAGAGCTTGATGCTGCAAAAGCGGCAGGTCTGCGAACGCTTCACCTTATTCGAGATGGCCAAGAAGCAAGTGATATCCACCCATATATTAACGATTTCACAGCATTCAGCGCGGAGCTTTTAGTATGAGTCAATTAACTATTTTTAATGATACAAACGCAGATAACATACTGTTTCATAGTGAAGATTTAAGCGCTATTGCTAGAGAGCTTAATGCGGTTGGCGTTCGCTTTGAGCAATGGCAAGCAACGGCACAGATTGATCAAGACACCAGTCATGACGCTATTTTAACTGCCTATGCTAACGATATAGAACGCCTTAAGGCTGAAGGTGGCTATCAAACAGTGGATGTTATTTCGCTTGCAAAAGGTAACCCAAATGCCAGCGAATTACGCAGCAAGTTCTTATTTGAACATACTCATAGTGAAGATGAAGTGCGCTTTTTTGTGAAAGGCCAAGGGTTATTTTGCCTACACTTGGGCGATAAAGTGTATCAAGTTCTTTGCCAACAAGGCGACCTGATTTCAGTACCTGAGCTTACACCACATTGGTTTGATATGGGCAGTGATCCTGAATTCACAGCAATTCGCTTATTCAATAATACCGAAGGCTGGGTCGCGCAAAGTACTGAGTCTGATATTGCTAACAACTTTCCCCTTTTGGATTAATATGGAAAAGCTATTTTCGTACGGTACCTTGCAGTACCCACAAGTTCAGTTAGATACCTTCGGGCGCTTGCTCGAAGGTCAACCAGCCACGCTGACAGGGTATGTAGTTGGCGAAGTAGAGATCACCGACGAGGCCGTACTTAAAAGCAGTGGGCAACGTTTTCATCCTGCATTATTAAAAACAGGTAATGAAAGCGATTCTGTGAGCGGCACAATCTACTTAATTACAGAGCAAGAGCTTGCACAAGCAGATAAATACGAAGTGGACGACTATCAACGCATTGCAGAAAAATTCCTCTGCCATACTAATGCATGGGTATATGTTGCAAAAAATAGTCTTTAATTTACAAAAATAAAACAAAAAAACCCAATTACAGTACAACTTCTGTTATTATCGACCCCATTAATAAGTACTAATTATTTGCTAAAGGACTAAAAATGGGGTCGGCACTTTCACCCTTACGCGATAATGTTATTTTTGTTGGCGAATGGCAACTTAATATAAAACAGCAAACTATCAGTGACGGTGTTCACACCCGCGAATTAGAACCTTTGCTTTTTAAATTACTCTGCTTTTTTATTGAAAATAACGAGCGAATAATTACTCGCCAAGAACTGGTTGAAAATATTTGGCAACAAAGTTTTGTTGATGACAATGCTATAAACCGAGCTATCTCTGAACTAAGAAAAGTACTCAAATCAGAGAACCAGCCAGGTCAAACCATTAAAACCCATTATCGTAAAGGCTACAGCTTATTCATTGCAGTGCGACCTCTTGAGCAGGCACCTATTGCTGAACCAGTAGTAGTGGCAAATGAAGAAACAAAACCTCACCTAAACACTAACACCATCAGCGAGAAAAACACTCACTCATCGCGCTGGCCATGGCCTTTTGTTGCCTTAGTATTAAGTTTATTGATTGCTGCTACCTGGTTGTATATACAACAGCCCCAAGCCAATGTCGAAGCCCAAGAGCAAGCACCATTTTTAGATCTTCAAGCCGAAACCATTACTTGGCATAAAGGCACGCACTATCGGTTATTGCTAAGCCAAGACAAAACGAAACTGGCTTACATACTGCAAAATGATAAGAAACACCTTTATGTTGTCGATTTAACAACTAAACGAGAGTACCAGATTGCATCAGGGGAGCTATTTTTACAAGGTTGGTCTGAAGACGGTGAACGCTTATTTTATGGTTCATGTGAAGGGGATGATTACAACGATTGTATTACTTGGCAAGCGAGTAACCTGCTATCTAACGAAGCACTAATAAAGCCTCGAACAAATCAATCTGTACTAAACCGCACCCCAAGCCAATACATGGAAGTCGGCAATGTGGCAATTACAAGGCGTAATAATTACCGTGGTTTAACTCACCTATATGCTTTGTATGCACAAGATTTAAAAACAGGTGAAGAGATTCGCATTACCTCACCTAATATTACAGGCACGGGTGACTTTATATTAACGACGATTCAAAACCCTAGCCGCATTATTTTTGAACGCCATAATGTTGCCCAAGCAGAAATTTACATGGCTAATTTAGACGGCAGCTCACTAAAGCTATTAACAACTAACAATTACCGCTCTTGGGCTGCGACTTACGATGAGCAAAGCAACTCGCTTGTTTGGTATAACCGCGGTAAATTGACGATTGAATCATTTTCGTTTGATTCCATGAGCCGTGGGCAACCTATTAAAGCCCCTGTAAAACGAGCCAATTACGCTTACCCTCTTAATAAACATAGCGTGCTAATTAGCACAGATATACACGACAGTGATGCAGCTTTATTTGACTTAAAATCAAAACAAATGAGCTATATTGCGACTGCAAATAAGCATGAGGATGACTTAGTTGCATTAACTAATAATGATGTGTATTTCGCTGACTTTGAATACTACAAACGCCAACACTGGCTTCGAAAAGATAACCAATATATCGATATAACCGATAAGCTTGGTGAAGATACTGCGATTATTGCTGCAAATAGTAGCAGTAGTAAGCTTGTTAGCTTTAATAAAACCAATCAGCAATTAACGCTACTAAATGCGAATGACTTTTCAGAAATTAAGCATTGGACACTACCAGGGAACACTAAACTGGCGGCTGTCAGAGGTAATAAGATTGCCGTTATTTATACCGAGCTTAGTAGCCTGCAAAACCAAATAATGATTTTGCATACTAACAGCGATGAAGTTGTCAAAAGTACCATCGACACCCCTTTGGCAATTGCTTGGTATGACGAAACTCAGCTAATAGTGCATTCTAAATATGAAAAATACCTGCTTTTAGATAGTGACAGCAATACTTACAGTGAACTAACAACGCCAGATAAGTTAACCGAGCTGAAGCCTTCAATTATCTCAATGACAAGCAACCAACACAGCTTGTATATTGCCACGGAAACTGAAGTGTATAGCATTAAATTAGCAAACCTGCAGGATGTCGAATTAGCTCTGCAAATGCAGCCTTTGCACTTTATTAGCCAGCTCAATGCAAGTAATGACAAGCTCGCAATTTCATTCTTAACAGCAAACAGTCAAAACAGCATTGAGCTTTACACAGAAAAAAGCGCTGAATAAATCCGCTATTTTAACTGCTTTAAAATACCTTGCTCGATATCTGCTTGGTTATAAACCCCGGTATCGAGCACCCAACCTGTTACTAAATTAGCAGGTGTTACATCAAACGCTGGGTTATAAACCTGTGCATTAGTCGGTGCCCACATTGCTTCACCAAAACTACCACTAACACCGCGCACTTCATTTACACTACGCTGCTCAATTTCAATGTCATTACCACATGTCGTTTGCGTATCAAGCGTAGTCAATGGCGCAACAACATAAAATGGAATGTTATGAAAATGCGCTAATACAGCAAGATTATAAGTGCCCACTTTGTTAGCAAAATCACCGTTTGCAGCAATGCGATCAGCGCCTACAAAAATCTTATCAACCTTACCTGCCGCCATTAAGCTAGCTGCCATGTTATCGCAAATCAAAGTATAAGGAATTTGCCAACGCTCAAGTTCAAAGGCAGTTAAACGGCCACCTTGCAGTAATGGTCTAGTCTCATCAACCCAAACATGAATATCACCATAGCGTTGCTGCGCTTTATAAATCACTCCTAATGCAGTACCCACACCTGCTGTTGCTAATGCGCCAGTATTGCAATGAGTTAAAATATTGTCGCCTTTGGCAACCAAAGCCGCACCACGTTCAGCCATACTATCGCAAAGCGCAATATCTTCTTTAAACAACTGCTCAGCGGTAGAGACAACAGCAGCAACAAAGTCGCTCTCAGTCAACGCTTCGCGTAACTTGGCCATACAGTGCATTAGATTAACAGCTGTTGGACGGGTTGCTTCTAGCTCATCTATGGCGATAGCGAGTGAGGCTTGGCTCATGCCCTGCTCTGCTAAATGTGCAACGAGTAAACTAGCGCCTAAACCTATTAACGGTGCACCACGAATTTTCAGTGTCAAAATTAAATCTTTCATCGTTTCAACATCATTGCACACATGCCAATGCTGTTGATGTGGCAACAAATACTGGTCAAGTACAGTTAGCGTACCTTGCTGATATTTAATACTACTCGCGATGAGATCTTGCATACTGAATCCGAATAAATAATGAAAAGCTAATTTTATTGAATGGTTATTTTACATCAGTTTTGACAACTAACAAGCTGGATGTATGGACATCTAAATGGTTAAAAGTATAGAATGCTTAAAGTTTATTGTTTTATGAGATAGAGCCATGGCTGATTACACCGCCTTCACTTCAGAGCATGCTGTTGATTACATTAAAGAACTTGTTAAAAGTGAACTGATTTCAGTTTTCCCTGCTGATGCAATACTGACTGCATACGAGTTTGGAGACGGAAACTTAAATCTGGTTTTTCGTGTAACGGATCAACACAATAATAGTGTTATTTTAAAACAAGCCCTTCCCTATGCTCGTTGCGTAGGCGAATCATGGCCATTATCACTTGATCGCGCACGCATAGAAGCTGATGTGCTTATTAATCACGGTGCCTTATGCCCAGAACATACTGTCGCTATTTTGCACCATAATGCAGAACTTGCCTTAACAGTGCTGGAAGATTTAGGGCATTTGCAGATTTTACGAGGCGCGCAAATCAACGCAGAGCAATTTCCGCTACTGGCAAGTCATGTCGCACTGTATTTGAGTCGTACTGGTTTTTATAACTCAGACTTCTATTTATCTGCTGAAGATAAAAAAGCCAAAGTGAGTCAGTTTATCAACCCTGATTTATGTAAGATCACTGAAGATTTATTCTTTACTGACCCTTACATTGAGCATGAGCGCAATAATTTCGCTGCTGAGCTTAATGAGCACGTCGAAAGCATTCGCAATAATGACGCTTTAAAACTAGCCGCAGCCAAATTAAAAGCTAAATTCTTATCTTGTCCGCAAACTTTATTACACGGTGATATGCATAGCGGCAGTATTTTTGTCGATACAAACACCACCAAAATGATCGACCCAGAGTTCGGATTTTTTGGCCCTGTTGGTTTCGATATCGGCTCTTTTATGGGCAATTTATTGCTTAATTACTGCGCGCAAAATGGCCGTATTACAAATCAGGCAGCACGCCGTCAATATCAAACCCACCTTCTAACTTGCTTGCAGGATTGTTACAGCCAATTTGAACAACATTGGCTAACCCTAGCAAGTAACGAAGCAACAGATATTAGCTTTGCAAACCGCGCTTTTACTGAAGATTATTTACAACAAGTATTACACGATGCGATTGGTTATTGTGGCGCTGAGCTTATTCGCCGCACCATAGGTTTAGCCCATGTTGCCGATATCGATGGCATTGACGATGTAGGCGCTCGCCTTGCTGTGCAACAACAAACGCTGGTACTCGGAGAGCAGTTAATGCTTAACGCGACAAGCTGCAATAATAAAGATGAGTTTTTCTCTTTACTGGTTAGCTTGCTAAACTAAAAACAAAGGCGCTAAACGCGCCTTTCTAAATACTTTACTGATAATGCTCGTACATTTTATCGAGCGGCTCAGACAAGCCATTTTCTTGCACTACGCGCACATGATGACGAGCCAATTCTCTGGCACTGGATACACCACATGAATGGGCAATCAAACCTGCCCCATAATGAATATATTTATTATAGTTAGCAACACGCTGAGCCTTGTCTGTGACATCTAAACCTCGTTGTAAGCGCTCATTGTGGGTTGTAATACCTGTAGGGCAAGTATCTTTATTACATTGTAGAGCTTGAATACAGCCAAGCGAGAACATGTGACCACGAGCCGAAACAATAAAGTCAGCACCCAGCGCTAATGCCCAAGCAACTTTTGATGGCACAATTAACTTACCCGATGCGATAACCTTTACACGCTCTCTTAGACCATGTTTTTTCAAAAGATCTACAACAAGAGGTAAGCTTTCACGCAGCGGTAAACCGACAGAGTCCATTAACGGCTGAGGCGCTGCGCCCGTTCCACCGTCGGCACTATCAATCGTGATAAAATCAGGCGCTGATTCAATGCCTCGATTATTAATTTCACTGAACAAGGTTTCAAGCCAAGTGTATTCACCAATCACTGCTTTAAAACCTGTTGGTTTACCTGTTGTTTCTCGAACTGTCGAAATCATATCGAGTAAGTGGGCCGGTTCTTTTATTTCTGGATGGCCATTAGGGCTAATCGAGTCATGCCCTTCAGGGATCCCCCGAATTTTGGCGATTTCAGCGGTTACTTTCCGCCCAGGCAACATACCGCCTTTACCCGGTTTTGCGCCTTGGCTCATTTTAATTTCGAACATCTTAACTTGTTCATGCTCGGCAATTGCTTTTAGTTTTTCTAAACTTAGCTTACCTTGCTCATCACGCACACCATATTTTGCCGTACCAATCTGAAATACAATATCAGCTCCCCCTTCGAGATGATAAGGACTCAGTCCACCTTCCCCCGTATTCATCCAACAACCAGCTAATTTTGCACCTCGTGATAAAGCACGCACAGCGGGTTTTGATAAAGCGCCAAAACTCATGCCCGAAATATTGAATAATGCATTGGTAGAATAGGGCTTCTCACAGTATGGACCTAAGGTGACATAACTTGGCTCTAACGCCTCTTCATCCAGTTTTGGGAAGGCGCAGTTCATAAACATCACAGTCCCTGTGGCTTCTAGGCTTTGTGTTGAACCAAACGCAGTAGTGCGGTCAACATTTTTTGCTGCGCGATAAACCCAGCTTCGCTCTGCGCGGTTAAATGGTAACTCTTCCCTATCCATAGCAAAGAAGTACTGACGGAAGAACTCACCTTGGCGTTCAAAGAAATAGCGAAAACGTCCTATCACCGGGTAATTACGGCGAATCGCCTGCTTAGATTGCGTCACATCACTAATGTAAAAGCACACAATCACCAGTAATCCGATCCCTAATGCAAAAATAAATAAACTGGCAAATACATCGATACTAAAAATTATAAAATCACTCATCCAAGGCCCCTTTGTGAAATGACATCTTTCAAAGCATATAAGGTGTTTATATTACGTGCAATAAACAAAAAAGGCGTGATGTAAATCACGCCTTTTCGTCTTTTATACTGCTATGCTGCTCGTTTGGCTAATTCAGCTTTTATGTAAAGTTGAATTTGCTCTTCGAGCACTGACATTGGCACTGAGCCATGTCGTAATATTTGATGATGAAATTCACGAATATCGAAATCTTGACCAAGTGCTTGCTCAGCTTCGTGGCGTAAACGTTTAATGGTTAGCTCACCAATTTTGTATGACAACGCTTGTGCAGGCCATGAAATATAACGGTCAGTTTCGGTCTTCACGTTATGCAATGAAAGCGCGGTGTTTTCGCTCATAAACTGCATTGCGCGTTCGCGGCTCCAGCCATACATATGCATACCTGTATCAACCACTAAACGTGCTGCACGCCACATTTCATAAGTCAAACGACCAAAATCACTGTATGGGTCTTGATAAAAGCCCGCTTCGATGCCTAAAAACTCCGAATATAGGCCCCAACCTTCACCAAATGCCGACAAATATGCATTACGGCGATAACTTGGCAATGACTCAAGCTCAGCATTAAGTGAAATTTGTAAATGATGCCCTGGTACAGCTTCGTGCAAAGTTAATGCTTCAAGTACATACAACGGGCGCTTATCTAACGCATAGGTATTAACCCAGTAGTAACCTGCTTGGTCATCACGACGAGACCCTGAGTAACGCCCCGTTGTATATTTTGGAGCTATGCTCGCTGGCACCGGTGCAACACCATACGGCATTCTCGGCAAGGTGTGGAACAACTTAGGTAACTGCGCATCCATTTTCTTGGCAATGTAAGACGCTTCTTTTAGTAGCTCTTCAGGTGTTTTTGCGTAAAATTGCGGATCAGTACGTAAAAAGTGGACAAAATCAGCAAACGAGCCTTCAAAGCCTACTTGCTCAATAATTTTTTCCATTTCTGCACGAATACGCGCGACTTCTTGTAAACCCAACTCATGAATTTCTTTTGGCGTCATATCTGTGGTGGTGTAGTACCTTGCGCGATTTTCGTAAAACGCTTTACCGTTTGGCGTACTTGAAATACCAATTTCTGTACGTGCACCCGGTTGATATTCATTATTAAAGAAGGTTAAGTAACCTTGATAAGCTGGAATAACCTGCTCTTTAATAATGGTTTGCGCTTGCTTTTGTAGAGCTGCAAATTCGCTATCGCTCAGGCCCGCAGTGTTATTTAAAAATGGTTTGTAGAATTCAGACTTAGTAGCATCATCAACAATATACGCCGTGATTGAGTCTTGATAGCCTTCTAACACAGCCTTAGGTTGGGTTAGCCCCACCTCAAGCCCTTTGCGCATCCAACCGATATTTTGTGTGAAATAGCGGGGAATTTGCTGCAATTTTGCAAGATATAGCTGGTAATCTTTTGCTTTTGTGTAATCTGAGCTGGAAATCATAAATGATAAGCTAGAGTGAAAACCGTACTCAGAAGTCAGCGGCATATAGTGCGCATTAAACACATATTCATCGACACTATTTTGCACTTGGCCACGCAAAATAGTCAGGTTAATGCGATTTTCTTCAGATAATTTATCACGGTCGATAGCGTCTAGCTCGGCAAGTAATTGAGTATTCTTTTTGTACTTTTTCTCTAAAAATTCAGCCGACAAGTTTTCCAGTAAATAACCGTCAACGCCATTTTCCTTTCCATAAGGGCTAATACTTTGACGATGGTTAACAATTTCTTCTGCAACTTGATTAAACTGCTGATCAGCGTCAATTTTGGTAACCTGACAGGCACTTAAAGTGCAAGCTAACGCAACAGCAATTAGCGATCGATTTACAGTTTGCGATAATGAGTGTTTCATAACTTTCTTATTCGTTTTGATCTGTGCAGCTAAATTAGCTCAGCTCAGATTAAAACCCAAGCAAATGCGACCAAGCTCAGATTATTTACGCTCAAATAAACGCCCAACAAACGCAACGAATGAACAAGCTTTAAACAATTTATGCTTATACATGGCAAAGTTGTAGAGAAAATCAGCTAATAGACCCAAACAAAACAAATTTAAGTTCCAAATTTGGCAATTTTGCTTTTAAATAGACTGATTACAGATTACTGTAGACTCAGTATTTATGCTTGGAAGCAAATGCACTTTAGGGACAAGATGATTAATTAGTTGATATGCGTATTTAGTGGTATTGAAAAATGATGTTCCATGATTCCATGGCTATTGCTCAAGAAAAAATGACGAAGGTATGTATCTTTTTAGAACATCATTCATTACCGCCGTCACCACTTAACTACCACGTCGTTTATACCTATGTCAGCCAAGCTAACCAAAAACTCAATACCGCAATAGACCGTGCTATTGCTCAAAAGAAAACGATCGACAGCGTTTACGTAGAACAACTGTATTTCGATTTTATGGAACAAGGCTATAAAATGAATACAGCAATTGTTCGTAATGTCGACTCCGTTATAAACTCATTATCTCGTAATGCGAATACGAATGAGCAAAACATGATCCGCTTTGCTGATCAAGTTACTGATTGCGTGCATGCCATAGATGAAAATAACCTAGAGCAAACTCGCCACGCACTGAAAATGCTTAGCAAGCAGTCTGAAGTATTACTAAATCAGCACCGACAATTTAAACAAGAAATTGCAAAAGCTAAATCACTCCAAGAAAAAACCCAAAAACAGCTCACTCAACTTCGTAAACAACACATCACTGATCCACAAACCGGATTATATAAACGCCATTACTTAAATCAGCAAACGCAATTATGGATTGGGCAAAACAAGGCGGTGTGTGCCATATCAATTCAAATTGAAAACCTTGATCACTTTATAAGCAACTATGGTGATGTGATTGGTGAAGTGATTTTGAGTAAAGTTGCCAAACAAGTTCAAAAATATGTATTAGAGAGCGGTTTACCGGGTCGTACTGGTAAAGAGGAATTTACTATCCTTCTTGCTGACATTGAGCCTGAAACAGCAAATTTAATCGCTGAAAAAGTACGTAATGGTGTTGAAAAGCTGCGTTTTGTTAGTTCAAAAAATGGCACCAAATTACCTGCTATCACGCTCGCTTTGGGTATAGCAAAGCACGAAGAAGGTAATGATTTTAATTACCTAGCACGAAAAGCCTCATTAGCAGCAGCAAAAGCAAAATCATTGGGTCAGAGTAGCTATATTGCAGGTCAATAACATCTAATCCTGTTCTAAGTCATTAAATACAACGCTAATCTGATGATTTAGTTATAATCAAATTGCACCCCATAGCTACAATCAAGTACACTAGTCTTTATTGCCACGATAGAGATTAATCATGAACGAGAATCAAGAAAAGACCACGCATTTTGGCTATAAAACCGTTGCTGAAAACGACAAAGCATCGATGGTTGCTGATGTATTTCACTCAGTCGCAGCAAAATATGACGTTATGAATGACTTAATGTCATTCGGTATTCATCGTTTATGGAAACGCCAAACTATTGCAAGTTCAGGTGTTCGTAAAGGCCACTACGTATTAGACCTTGCAGGCGGTACTGGCGATTTAACCGCTAAATTTAGTCAGTTAGTTGGCGAAACCGGTCAAGTTATCTTAGGCGATATTAACTCTTCAATGCTCAAAGTTGGTCGCGAAAAACTTCGCAACTTAGGTCGCGTAGGCAATATTGAATACGTGCAAATGAATGCAGAAGCATTGCCATTTCCAGATAATAGCTTTGACTTAATCACGATTGCATTTGGGCTACGTAATGTCACCGATAAAGATAAAGCATTACGTTCAATGTACCGCATCCTTAAGCCTGGCGGTCGCTTGCTAGTGCTTGAGTTTTCTAAGCCTGAGCATGAAGTGCTGAGCAAAGCGTATGACTTTTACTCATTCAATATCTTACCTAAAATGGGTGAACTGGTAGCGAATGACAGCGAGTCTTATCAGTATCTTGCTGAATCAATCCGTATGCACCCAGATCAAGAAACGTTAAAGGCTATGATGGAAGATGCCGGCTTTGAACAAACCACTTATCAAAATCTAACGGGTGGTATTGTTGCTTTACACCGTGGTTTTAAATATTAAACCTAAGCAGGTAATGTGATGTTAGCTAACGCTCTGTTGTCACTTGTAGAACGCATTATTAATCATGTGTTGCAATTAGATCCCGCTGTTAAAAACAAGCTTGCCAGCATTGCTGACAAGCAACTTTTAATTGAAATACGCGATTGGCAACAGTCCATTTTGTGCGTTTACAGCGACGAGCAAATTCACTTATACAGTACGCAAGAGCGCAGTTTTGATTGCATGATCAGCGCCGATATCAACACCTTGTTGGCCCTTAAAGATCCATCAATGCTTACCCAGCTAATTCGCCAAGATAAACTCGATTTACAAGGCGATTTAAATCTTGCGCAAGGCTTTAGCAATGCGTTTGCAGAGCTTAATATTGACTGGCCTGAACACTTTTCTCGTTATATTGGCGATGCCCCAGCGCAGCAACTATGGCTCTCTTTACAAGCCTTAAAACGCCGTGGGCTACAAACAAAAAGTAAGCTAGAAAATACCTTAACAGCGCTTTGCCAAGATGAGCTAGCGGTGACGATTCACCCACTAGAACTTGCTGAATTCAAACAGCAAAATCGCCAATTAAAAAGCCAAGTATCTCAATTAGAGATGCGAATTAACGCGCTGTTACAGTCACGCTAATGCGCTAAGGAACTTGTGTGTCGTCTGCTCGTCTTTATTACATCACAAAAACGCTACTGAGCTATGGCTTAGACGAATTAATTCCGCGAAAAAGAGTACCTTGGTTTGCAAAGCTCGCCCGTGGCAGCTTATTTTGGTTACGTAACCAGCATAAAGATAAACCTGCTGGTATGCGCCTTCGACTTGCTTTGCAAGAACTTGGCCCGGTGTGGGTCAAGTTTGGGCAAATGCTATCGACACGCCGTGATTTACTCCCTCATGATGTCGCGTTAGAGCTTGCATTACTTCAAGATCAGGTTGAACCATTTGAAGGTGAGCTTGCTCAGCAACTTATCGAAAAAGCACTGGGTATCAATGATATCAGTGAGTTGTTTAGTGACTTTTCGCAAACACCTCTGGCATCAGCTTCGATTGCTCAAGTTCACACAGCAACCTTAATTGATGAGCATGGCGCACCTCAAGATGTTGTCATTAAGGTCATTCGCCCAAATATTAAAGAGCAAATTGATGCCGACTTAATGCTAATGCAAAAAGTCGCACGCTTAGTTGCTAAATTATTAAAAGAAGCAAAACGTTTGCGCCCTATCGAGGTTGTAAACGAATACAAAAAAACCTTGCTGGATGAGCTCGACTTAATGCGCGAGGGGGCGAATGCGATTCAGCTACGCCGTAACTTTGAAGATTCTGAATCACTCTACATTCCTTTTGTTTACAGCGATTTTAGCCGTAATAACGTATTAGTTATGGAGCGTATTTACGGTATTCCAGTGTCAGATACCGACGCACTGCTTGCACAAAATACCAATATGCAGCTGCTGGCTGAACGCGGTGTCGAAGTGTTTTTCACGCAAGTTTTCCGTGACAGTTTTTTCCATGCAGATATGCACCCGGGTAATATCTTCGTGTCTCGTGAAAACCCACACAACCCAAAATACATCGGCATTGATTGCGGTATTGTAGGCACCCTTAATCGCGAAGATAAGCGTTATTTAGCAGAAAACTTTATTGCCTTTTTCAATCGTGATTACCGCCAAGTAGCGCAACTGCATGTTGATTCTGGCTGGGTACCCGCCGATACCAGCATTGAAGAGTTTGAATTTGCGATTCGTACCGTATGTGAGCCAATTTTCAATAAACCACTGGCAGAAATTTCTTTTGGCCATGTGTTAGTCAACCTGTTTAATACGGCTCGTCGCTTTAATATGCAGGTTCAACCACAATTAGTGTTACTACAAAAGACGCTGTTGTATGTTGAAGGCCTTGGCAGACAACTGTATCCGCAGCTTGATTTATGGAAAACCGCTAAACCTTTTCTAGAAGATTGGGTCAAAGAACAAGTTGGTCCGCTTGCTGTAATGAAAAAAATGTATGCGAATTTGCCATTTTGGGCAGAAAAAATGCCCGAATTACCAGATTTAATTTATCAAAACTTAAAACGTCAACAACAACCTGTACAATTGCCAGCACCGCAATCAGCTAAGCCTTTGTTACTAAGTATCTTTGCTGGTAGCTGTTTGATTGTTTCAGGCTTATGTTATTTACAGCATGACTTAGTCGCCAGTGCAATTACGGCAGGCCTTGCTGTAGCAGGCTTTATTGCAGCATGGCGTAGCGCATAAACTAAGTGCTATTTATGTTTTGGTGAGTATAATCGAAACAAGTCTATTCAATAAATTTGATAAAAACGGAGTAACCCATGGGTTTTGGTGGTATCAGTATTTGGCAATTAATCATTATTTTGGCAATCATCGTGTTGTTATTTGGCACAAAAAAACTTCGTGGCATCGGCGGTGATTTAGGTAGCGCAGTAAAAGGCTTTAAAAAAGCGGTGTCTGATGATGACCAAGCTAACGCTAAAAGCGAGAAAATAGAACAAGCTTCTAACACGCAAAGCAAAGAAACCGTAGAGAAAAGCAAAGACGACCATAAGGCTTAATCAACATGGGGATGTGGGAACTTGTTGTCGTACTGATCGTGGGTCTAATTGTATTAGGCCCTGAGCGTTTGCCTGTGGCAATTCGTACAGTAAGCCGCTGGATAAAAACGTTAAAGTCAGTCGCCAACTCAGTGAAAGCTGAAGTGAACGAAGAACTCCGTATCCATGAGCTCCACGAAAATTTAAAAAAAGCAGAGCAACAAAACTTGCAAGAACTGTCACCAGAGCTGCAAGACTCTGTAAACGAACTTCAAAAGGCTGCTCAGTCAGTCACCCACAGTTACAAAAAAGACACGCCTGAAAAAGCAGAAACTAATAATAATGACGAAAAAAAGTGAATTTAAACTCTGTTTTTGTGGTCAATAACAACGATGATGAATAGTAAACTATGACCGAGCAAGCTCACACAGGCTTTGTTGGCCACTTAATTGAGTTACGAAATCGACTCATGAAAGCTTTGTTAAGCATTTTGATTATATTTATTAGCTTGGTGTACTTTGCCAACGATATTTATAGCTTTGTTGCGGCCCCATTAATCGCACACTTGCCAAGCACTGCTACTATGATCGCAACGGATGTAACAGCCCCATTTTTTGCACCGTTTAAACTCACCTTATTTGTGGCGTTATTTGCTGCTATTCCTATGATACTGCATCAAGTTTGGAGTTTTATAGCACCAGGCTTGTATCAACACGAAAAGCGTATGCTCATGCCTATTTTGGCCTCTAGTATCTTGCTATTTTATGGTGGTATCGCATTTTGCTACTTTGTGGTGCTACCGATTATTTTAGGGTTTTTTACTAGTACTGGCCCTGATATGATGACATTAGCGCCTGATATTAGTAGCTATTTAAGTTTTGCTTTAAAACTGTTTTTTGCTTTTGGTATTGCGTTTGAAATACCTGTTGCCATCATGCTGTTATGCTGGAGTGGCGCAACAACAACGAAAAGTTTAAAAGAAAAACGGCCTTATATCGTGGTAGGTGTATTTGTGATTGCTATGTTCTTAACACCACCCGATGTATTGTCACAAACATTACTAGCATTACCTATGCTGTTACTATTTGAATTAGGCTTAATTTTGGCTGCATTTTATACCGCCAAACCTCAACAGGAATCAGAGGAATAAAATGAAAAAACAACTCATCCCTTTCGTCGCTCTTCTAACAATTGCTGGTACTGCCCAAGCAAACGAGGTTAACTTACAGGCATTACAAGCCTGTACTTTTGTTGAAAACGACTTTAACCGTTTACTTTGTTACGACAATGTAATGGCAGGTAAGTCGCTATCTAAGCCGGTAAAAAAGCAACAAATTGAGCAGCCTAAAATGAGCTCTGCAGCTAGTGCAGCTACCACTGCGACTACTGAGGCCGCAGCAACAGTTGCAACTAAACAAAGCGAGCAAATTGTAAAAACAAAAAATGAAGACTTTGGTTTAGAGCATAAAGAAGTTGCAAAAGTAAACGATGATCAAATTAACGCCATCGTTAAAAGCGTAAAAACTGCGCCTTATGGCGAGCTAATCATCGAACTTGAAAATGGTCAACAATGGCGTCAAATCGGCTCTGATAAAATAAAACTGAAAGTTAATGAAACTGTAATTATTGAGCGTGGTGTCTTCAATTCATTCTTATTAAGGATTGAAGGTCAAAACCGCTCGATTCGCGTTAAACGAACAGATTAATGAACATTCAACTGGTTGATGCAGGTGTCAACCTTAGCAATCATCAGTTTGATGACCGTCACCAAGAAGTGTTACAACGTGCAAGCGATGCCGGTGTAACACAAATGCTATTGATTGGCTGCGATTTACAAAGCAGCCAAGCTTCTCTGAGCCTTGCTAAGCAATTTTCGCAGCTTAGCACAGCAGGAGTTCACCCCCACGATGCAAAAACCGCAGATGATCGGCTGGAAGAGCAGTTAATTTCCCTTAGTCAACATAATGAAGTTGTGGCTATAGGTGAGTGCGGCCTTGATTATAATCGTGATTTCTCTCCTCGAGATATTCAACGCAATGTATTTAGGCGACAACTTCAACTGGCTGAGCAGCTAGATATGCCCGTATATCTGCATGAGCGAGATGCCAGTGAAGATATGCTTGCAATCTTGAACGAACATAAGGTCCGAGGCGTTCTACACTGCTTTACAGGTGATGAAACTGCATTACAGAATTACCTAGCGTTGGGGCTTTATATTGGTGTTACGGGTTGGGTCTGTGATGAACGAAGAGGCGAGCAATTACAGGCACTCATTCCTGCTATTCCTCTCGAACGATTACTGATAGAAACAGACTCCCCTTTCTTAATACCTCGAAATATCAGACCAAAGCCTAAGTCGCGCCGCAATGAGCCTCAGAACCTTCCTTATATATGTCAGCAAATTGCTGATTTAAAAGGCTGTGAATTTACTGATGTCGCAAAACACACTACACTAAACTTTCAGCAATTATTTACCACTAAGGGTTAAGATGAAGCGCCTATGGTCACTGTGTGGCTTACTCTTCGTTGTTTTTTTTACTCCCTACTTGCTGGCTAACTCGATTACCGTTGGCCCACACTTTAAGTCTCTTCATTCGCTAAATGTTGAGTACACGCTTGATCCCATAACAAAGCAACAAGCATTAACGAATCATAACGTGTCTTGGCAAACTAACCATGGCAAAACGCTCAACCTAGGTATGAACTTAAGTCCTTTGTGGCTAAAGCTGCCAATTGAAAATACATCGTTACATGACTTGCCGCTGATTTTATCTATTGATAACCCGTTACTAGACGAAGTGAGTGTATTTCACCTGCAAGGTGATCATGTCAAATTCAGCACGCGAATTGGTGATGCACTTCCTTTAGAAAATCGACAAATTAAGAATGAATCACTCCTCGTGTCTTTGACGCTTCCTAAAGCAAGTCATTCAGTTGTTTATTTAAGAGTTAAAAATAACGGCGGCCTAAGAGTGCCTTTAAGTCTGTGGGAACCCTCTGAGTACCTAAAACATAAGAGTAAATTCAATTTACTTTATGGTTTACTGGTGGGTTTTATTCTCTCTTTAGCAATCACTAATTTAGTGCTTTATGGTTTTTCAAGGCGCAGCTATTTTGCCTATACTGGCTTTTTGCTGATGTTGTTATGGCTATCACTCGCCTACCTTTATGGCTTTGGCTATCGTTACCTGCAACCTAGTGGGGCATCATTTCAGCAATTAACAATTCCAAGCTTGTTTTTTATTTGCTGTGCACTGTTTGTCCCCTTACAACGTTACATTTTTGGTGCAGAAAAGACTCGCTTAAGCCGCGTGCAAAATTGGTTTGCATGGAGTGTTGTTGCCACCACTTTCGTGTTATGGCTTTTACCTGTTTATGTTGCAATTTCGCTATGCTTATTAAGCTTACCTATTCTGCTATTTGCCTTCACAGCGATAGCAATTAAGCAGTTTAATCGCGACTATAAACAGCCATGTATTGCCTTTATTATTGGCCTATTAGCATTTTGTTCTGCCATTATTTACAGTGCATTTGCTGTATTTAATCCATTTAATTTATATATCAATGAGCAATCTCTGATCTTCATTTTCTTTTTAATTTGCAGCTTAAGTTTGAGCTATGCTGTTATAAAGCTTTTTATAATGCAACGTGATGCAGAAGTAGCCGCACAACAGACAGCTTTGGCGCAAAGTAAAGCACAAGATATCCTGATGCAAGAACGCTTAGAGCTTCAAGAACAAGCACGACAAAATCTAGAAGCTAATATTGAAGAACGTACTTTCGAGCTACAAGTCACTCTGCGCGAGCTTGAGGAGAAAAACCGCGAACTTGAACAGCTCAATATGGAAGATGCGCTGACTAAAACCAAAAACCGCCGTTACTTTGATAAGAAACTACTAATGGATGTTCGTCGCTCTCGCCGAGAACAAACGCCATTGGCCATTATCATGTTCGATATCGATCATTTTAAAGCAATTAATGATACTTATGGCCATTTAACCGGTGATCAAACAATTCAAGCAGCTGCCAATATCATCAAAGCACATTTAAAACGGCCACTTGATGAAGTTGCTCGTTATGGCGGTGAAGAATTTGTAGTACTTTTACCCAATACTCCACTTGATGGAGCCATAGAAATTGCTGAACAAATACGCAATTCGGCTGAGAATGCTGATATAATAGTGGCCGGAACAACGCTCAAATTTACTTTAAGCGCAGGTGTTTACAGTGCAATAGCTGATGACATCAATCATCCAAGTTTATTTACTGACTATGCCGATAAAGCCTTATATCATGCCAAGCAAACAGGGCGTAATCGGGTAGTGAGTTATCCTCTACCAGACTAGGAGTACACAACGAATGGCCCAATCAGGACTCGACCTTTTCCCTTATACACGTATGCGTCGCATGCGTCGTGATAGTTTCTCTCGTCGCTTAATGGCTGAACACCAACTAACCGTTAATGATCTTATTTTTCCTGTATTTGTGTTAGAAGGTAAAAACCGCCGTGAAGCTATTGAGTCTATGCCTGGCATTGAACGTCTTTCTATCGATTTACTACTTGAAGAAGCAAAAGAACTCGTTGAATTAGGTGTTCCTGCTATTGCTATTTTCCCTGTTACACCAAGCGATAAAAAATCGTTGCTGGCTGAAGAAGCCTATAACCCAGATGCATTAGCGCAGCGAACAGTACGTGCATTAAAAGAAGCATTTCCTGAACTTGGTGTGATCACTGATGTTGCGCTTGACCCTTTCACCGTGCATGGTCAGGATGGCATCATTGATGAAAATGGTTATGTGATTAACGATGTAACAACTGAAATTTTAGTTAAGCAAGCATTGTCACATGCTGAAGCTGGCGCTGATGTAGTTGCACCTTCAGACATGATGGATGGTCGCATCGGTGCAATTCGTGAAGCATTAGAAGCCGAAGGCTATATCCATACTCGCATTATGGCTTACTCTGCTAAATACGCTTCAAGCTATTATGGACCATTCCGTGATGCGGTAGGCTCAGCAGGTAATTTAAAAGGTGCCGACAAAAAAACCTATCAAATGGATCCAGCAAATTCAGATGAAGCCTTGCGTGAAGTAGCGTTAGATCTACAAGAAGGTGCAGATATGGTTATGGTTAAACCTGGCATGCCATATTTAGATGTTGTACGTCGTGTGAAAGACGAGTTTGGCGTACCAACATTTGCGTATCAAGTGAGCGGTGAATATGCCATGCATAAAGCGGCTATTGATAACGGCTGGCTTGCAGAAGAAGCAATAATCATGGAGTCGTTATTAGCATTTAAACGTGCTGGCGCCGATGGCATTCTTACTTACTTTGCTAAACAAGCAGCCCAATGGTTGAAAAACAACCAACGCTAAGTTAGATATATAAAACGGTACAACTATTACCGTTTTATTAACAATTTGTATTTAATTTGTCATAGATTTTCCTTAAAGTATGTGTCCCATTTTGGGACTATTAACTTACATACACGGGAAAAATAATGATAAAGACTAAATTGACGCCGCTCGCGCTTGTAATTGCAAGCCTGAGCGCGCCGGCTTCAGCTAACCTAATCATCTCTGAATACGTTGAAGGAAGTTCTAACAATAAAGCGGTAGAACTATACAACACCTCAGGTGCAGAACTATCGCTTGATGGTTACACCATTTCTTTATACTCAAATGGTAACGGCGATCTTAGTGCTCCTAATAACACCTTAGATTTAACTGGTACACTTGCTGCAAATGCGACTTACGTTATTGTAAACCCAAGCTCTGCAGATGAATTAAAAGCAAAAGGCAATACCGAGTCAACAATCACTTATTTCAACGGTGATGATGCATTAGTTCTTACTAAAGACGGCGCAATTGTTGATAGCTTTGGCCAACTAGGTGTTGATCCAGGTTCAGCATGGAATGAAGGCGGCGTTTCTACACAAAATAAAACTCTACGCCGTAAAGCAAGCGTGACCACGGGTCGTACTGATGCAACATCAGCATTCAATCCAAGCGATGAGTGGCAACAATTCGACCAAGACGATTTCAGCAATATTGGTTTATACGGTGATAGCACAGAGCCAACACCTGAACCCGATCCAGTAACACCACTTGAGTGTGGCGCAACAAAAACGCTAATTAGCGCAATTCAAGGTGAAGGGGGTGATAGCCCACTAATTAATACTGAGGTCGAAGTTGAAGGTGTTGTTACAGCTGACTTCCAAGGTGATGAGCAACTAAAAGGTTTCTTCATTAGCTCACTGGCTGCTGATGTTGATACAAACCCACTTACCTCTGAAGGTGTATTCGTTTATTTCGCAGATACCGACGTTGCTGTTGGTGACCACGTACGTGTTAAAGGTAGCGTGGCTGAATACTTCAGCGCAACACAGCTAGGTGATGTTAGCCAAGTAGAGATCTGTGCGACAGGTTTATCTACCGATGCAACCGCTATCACTCTGCCAGTTGCCGACGTTGCAGACCTTGAAGCTTACGAAGGTATGTTAGTTACCATAGCGCAACCTCTCGTGGTTAATAACAACTACGGTCTTGGTCGCTATGGTGAAGTTGACTTAGGTACTGAACGTTTATACCAAGGTACTCAAGTTGCGCTGCCAGGCGATGCAGCCAATGCTGTTGAAGCTGAAAACCTGAAAAAACAAATCTTACTTGATGATGGTTCAACAAAACAAAATCTTGACCCAATTGCCTATCCTGGCACTGGTCTTGATGCCTATAACACATTACGTTTGGGTGACACTGTTAATACTATTACCGGTGTGATGGGCTACAGCTTCGACCGTTACCGTATTCACCCGACAGTACAACCTGAGTTTATTGCATCAAACCCGCGTACAGATGCACCAGAGCTTGCAGAAGGTGCTGATTTACGAGTAGCTAGCTTTAACGTATTAAACTACTTTAATGGCGACGGTCAAGGCGGTGGCTTCCCAACAAGCCGCGGAGCAGACAGCGAAGAAGAGTTTATTCGTCAGCAAGCGAAAATCGTTAGCGCAATCACTGCTATTCAGGCGGATGTAATCGGTTTAATGGAAATCGAAAACGATGGTTTCGGTGAAAACAGTGCAATTGCCAGCCTAGTAAAAGCACTCAATGATGAAGATACAGAAAATAGCTACGCTTTTGTGGACTTTGAAGTTGATCAAATTGGTACTGATGCAATCACAACAGCACTGATTTATCGCTCAAATAAAGTAACTGAAGTTGGTAAGGCAGCTCATACCACAGTAGCACCTTTCGATTACAGCAATCGCCCGCCAATTGCACAAAGCTTCCAATCGCTTGAAAGCGAAGAAATCTTCACGGTTGCAGTTGCACACTTAAAATCTAAAGGTGGCTGTGGCAGCGCTGAGGGCAACAATGCTGACTTAGGTGATGGCCAAGCATGTTGGAATGAAATCCGTGTTGCAGGTGCTAATGCGTATGCCGATTGGTTAGCGACTTACCCAACTGAGATTGAAGATGAAGACATCATCTTAGTAGGTGATATGAACGCTTATGCAATGGAAGATCCAATCCGTGCATTTGCAGATAAAGGCCTTAAGAGTGCAGTTGCTGAATTAGACGGCGACACCTTAGGTTACTCTTATAGCTTCTCTGGCAGAATTGGTAGCCTTGACCACGCACTAGTATCTGAGTCATTACTTGGCAAAGTCGTTGCGGCGACAGATTGGCACATTAATGCGGACGAACCAATCAGCCTAGACTATAACCTTGAATTTAAGTCTTCAACACAGCAAGCTGGTCTTTATGCTGATAACGCATACCGTGCATCAGACCATGATCCTGTGATTGTTGATATTAAATCTGCAGAGCCTATTCCTGCAGAGCAGGCGCCTGTAATCGAGGCAAACCAAACGTTTAATATTGTTGAAAATAGCGAGGTAGGTACTGTTATTGGACAACTTGTATTCTCTGATGGTGATGCTGATTACACACCTGTTGTAAGCTTTAATATTACTGGTGAGCATGCTGATGCAATCGCAATCAGCGCAACAGGTGAAATCACTGTAGCTAAAGTACTTGATTACGAACAACAAGATACATTAACACTCATGGTTCGTGCTGAAGATAGCGCGGGTAACTTGTCACAAGAGCAGCAACTTAACATCAATATCACTAACGATGAAGCAGATGATACTCCTGACGAAGTTGAAGAACAGCCTAAAGATAATGATTCAGGTTCATTTGCTTGGTTAAGCTTACTTTCTTTACCATTTGTATTACGCCGTCGTATGAAAAAATAGACTGCAAAATCAATAACTAAAAAGGCCGCTTTTGCGGCCTTTTTAATTTTTTAATGGAGTAACAGGATGCTTAAATTGCTTCTTTACGTTGCTCATCTGGTTGGTAGAGAGCTGTTATTGCGCTCTGTTGCTGCTCATCGATTTGCCAATTAAAAAAGCTATATGTTTTACCATTCTCAAGAAAAACCTTAAATATTGTTATAAAGGTCGTTGATTTAAACTCTACACCCTTGATGTCTTCAGCATTGATATAACGCTTGCCTATGCCCAGTGAATAGCATATTCCCGCATTGTAACAATACAAAAAACGCATCCCTAACAAGCTCAATACCGGAAAAAAAAGCAACACAGGTAATATAAAAATTAATAACGAAGCATCAAAAAAACTGCTTATCAATGCAATAAGTATAGCCAGTGCGATCGTGCTTCCTTGTAAAATCCAATTCGGACCTAACTTAATCGTTTTCATGAGTATAAATCTTTAATTGATAGTTAAAAGGTGAAAATTAATACAAAATAACTAAAAAACAGGTTGATTTTGCAATTCTACACAGGTCAAAATAGGTACACAAGCGAATAAAAACGACTTAGCCTGCGTCTTTCTACTTTTAGAGTGCAACTCCCTAAAAGTACTGTCTTTTATCTCAACATTAATTTTGTATGAAAATAATATTAAAAAACACCAACCCACACTTTAGAATCAACGAAAAACAAAAATAATAACTAAAGGATGAGTTGTGGTGGATACAATAATCAAGAAGGACTGAATAAAAGGTTAATACCAGTACACTTAATTAAGTGATCGATTTTGAGGAAATAAAAAACCCGCAACAAGTGCGGGTTTTTTTAAAGAAGTTAAAAGGCTAATTACTTAGCAGCTTTTTTCTCTTTTTCTGCAGCGATTACAGTTTCAGCTACGTTCTGTGGACATGGTGCGTAGTGTGAGAACTCCATAGAGAACTGACCACGACCAGACGTGATAGTACGTAAGTGACCGATGTAACCGAACATTTCTGAAAGTGGTACTTCACCCTTGATGCGAACGCCCATTGCGCCTGCTTCTTGGTCTTTGATCATACCACGACGACGGTTAAGGTCACCGATTACGTCACCCACGTTGTCTTCTGGAGTGAACACGTCAACTTTCATGATTGGCTCAAGAAGTTGTGCGCCCGCTTTAGGGATAGACTGACGGAAAGCACCTTTAGCAGCGATTTCGAACGCGATTGCTGATGAGTCAACTGCGTGGAAAGCACCGTCGAAAAGTTCAACTTCAACGTCTAACACTGGGAAGCCAGCTAGAACACCTTCTTGCATCATTGATGCGAAGCCTTTCTCAACTGCAGGCCAGAATTCCTTAGGAACGTTACCACCAACAACTGAAGACGTGAATGTGAAACCTGAGTTAGGCTCACCTGGCTTGATGCGGTAATCGATCTTACCGAATTGACCAGAACCACCAGATTGTTTCTTGTGCGTGTAGCTATCTTCGATTTCTTTCGTGATAGTTTCACGGTAAGCAACCTGAGGTTGACCAACGATTAGGTCTACGCCGTAAGTACGCTTAAGGATATCTACTTTGATATCTAAGTGAAGCTCACCCATACCTTTAAGGATGGTTTCGCCTGAATCTTCGTCAGTTTCAACTTGGAATGAAGGATCTTCTGCAACCATCTTACCGATCGCGATACCCATCTTCTCGTTACCGCCTTTGTCTTTAGGAGCAACAGCGATTGAGATAACTGGATCAGGGAAGATCATCGCTTCAAGAGTACATTCGTGCTTAGGATCACATAGAGTGTGACCAGTTTGAACGTTCTTCATACCAACAACAGCGATGATGTCACCCGCTTGTGCTTCAGTAAGCTCAGTACGCTCGTCAGCTTGCATCTCAACCATACGGCCGATACGCTCTGTTTTACCAGTTGCAGAGTTAAGTACTGTATCACCTTTTTTCATACGACCAGCGTAGATACGGATGAACGTAAGTGCACCGAAACGGTCGTCCATGATCTTGAACGCTAACGCTTTAAGTGGCGCATCTGCATCAACAGTTGCAACTTCACCAGTAGGCTCACCTGTTTCAGGATCAGTTAGAGGTTGTGGATCAACTTCTGTAGGCGCAGGTAGGTAATCTACAACCGCGTCTAGTACTAATTGCATACCTTTGTTTTTGAATGCAGAACCACAGAAAGTTGGGAAGAAAGCAAGGTCACGAGTACCTTTACGGATACACGCTTTGATTTGCTCTAGTGAAGGCATTTCACCTTCCATGTACGCTTCCATTAGGTCGTCGTCTTGCTCAACAGCAGACTCAACTAACATCTCATGGTACTCTTCAACTTTGTCTACCATGTCAGCTGGAACGTCTTGTACTTCGTAGTTTTCAGGAAGACCTGTCTCGTCCCAAACGTATGCTTTTTTCTCAAGTACGTCTACAACACCACAGAATTGGTCTTCGATACCAATTGGTAAAGTCATAACTAGTGGGTTAGCACCAAGTACTTTTTCAACTTGACCAACTACACGGTAGAAGTCAGCACCCATACGGTCTAGTTTGTTTACGAAGATTACACGTGCAACTTCTGATTCGTTCGCATAACGCCAGTTAGTTTCTGACTGTGGCTCAACACCACCAGAACCACAGAATACACCGATACCACCGTCTAATACTTTAAGTGAACGGTATACTTCTACTGTGAAGTCAACGTGTCCCGGAGTATCGATAACGTTTAAGCGGTGGCCTTTCCACTCACAAGTTACAGCTGCTGATTGGATTGTAATACCGCGCTCAGCTTCTTGTTCCATGAAGTCAGTCGTAGACTCACCGTCGTGTACCTCACCAGTCTTATGAATTTTACCCGTAAGCTTAAGGATACGCTCAGTGGTGGTAGTTTTACCCGCGTCAACGTGGGCGAAAATACCAATATTTCTGTACTTCGATAAATCTGCCATTATTTTACTCTTAATAAAGTCGAAAAATTATTCGGCGGGAGTATAGCATTACTTAAAGCGAACATCACCATCGAAGTCGCTTAAAATGCAATCAATTTTATAAAATTTTTCTATGCTCAGGATAAGCGGCACTTTTTATCGTGCCGATTAATGAATTTATATGACTAAAATCGTTAATTGAACGGTAATTTACCCGATAAATGATGCAATTAGCTGTTTGTCATTTTGTAACAGCGCTCGGGGCGACCAATACTTCCGTAGCTCTGATCAGCACTGACTTGCTCAGCCTCAAGCAGATATTCCAGATAACGGCGGGCTGTTGAGCGACTAACCCCAACTAAATCACCCATTTGCTGAGCAGTAAAAGCCGTGCCAATATTCGCTTTAAAAGCCTTTAAGATCTTTTGCAAAGTGAGCTGATCTACCCCTTTTGGTAACCTAACTGGCGCTTTTAATTGTTCTTGCGATCCAAATAAAGTATCAACCATTGACTGGGTAACTTCATCAGCACCCAACAAACATTGTTGCCTTGCTTCAAATCTTGCCAGCGCTTGATCTAAGCGGTTTAGCATTAATGGTTTAACCAAGAAATCACAGGCACCAAGCTGCATAGCCTTTTCAAGAGTTTCTACTTCTTTTGCTGCAGTTAGCAGCATTACTTCGCTTTTCATTTCTTCGCGGCGTAGTTCATTGAGTAAATCAAGACCATTGCCATCAGGTAAATGAATATCTAGCAAAATTAAATCAGCATTAATTGCCGATAACAGCGCTTTCGCTGTGGCAAGATTGCCTGCAATACCCACAACCTGATATTGCCCCTGACGCAGTGTTTGCCGTGCCCCTTGCTGGCCAGCAACGCCATGAGGAAGTAATAAGTATTGCGCCAATAACTGGGCAACTTCTACTTCGTCTTCAACAATGACAACCGAGTAAGTCATGTTCTTTACCTTTTATTTATAGGCTGATCGTTTTTATTATTTTGGAATGTAGACACTTAAACGTGCACCCATGAGATCAGACTCACCTATTTCTAAACTACCACGACACGAATCTAAGTTGGTTTTAACCAAATAAAGGCCAATACCATGTTCAGCCCCTGACTTAGAGCTGTATTGTGGTGTAAATACTACATCCTTGTCATCGCCTAAACCAAAGCCACTGTCTTCAACATCAAACAATAATGTTTTACTGGTTTCGTCAACCGTAACACGAACCTTAGGGGTACGTGTATCACTGGCTCTAATAGCAGCTTCAATTGCGTTATCAATCAAATTGCCAAGTATCGAGACAACCCGCTCTAGCATATCTTTACGGGTGATCGATCCTAGTAAGCTGTCTGGATTAAGCTCAAGGATTACATTAAGTTCACGGGCTTTGTGGTATTTACCGACCAGTAAACCAGCTAGCACTGGATCTTGGATCCTTTCGAGTAAGTGATGGATCTGCGCTTGCGAGCCTTTGCTTTCTTGACCAATTAACTCAATGGCCTGCTCTGTTTGCCCCATTTGAATTAACGCACCAATTAAGTTTAGCTTGTTTGAGTAATCATGAGTTTGCACTCGTAATAACTCAGCAAAAGCTTGTACTTTGGTTAATTGCTGCGATAAATATTCAAGCTCATCCGCAGGGCGCATACTCAGCAAAATACCATCAGCCTCACCTTGCACTTGCAATGCATATCGCGACAACACAATGCGTTTATCGGCGGCAAATAATTCAAAACCAACAATCGGACGCTGTTGGTTATGCATTAAAAATTCAGCATGTTCAGGAAGCAAATCTTCAAGCTTAAGTGGCTGATGGATACAGCTGGTCGGTTTACCGAGGATTTCGCAAGCGCGCTGGTTTAAGTTACGTACGTTACCTTCAGGATCGAGGGCGATAATGCCACTACGAACGGTATTCAAAATAGCATCTTGCTCAGAGAACAACCGTGCTATTTCGTCAGGCTGTAAACCAAAAATAGCATTACGTACCCGTTGACCGATATACACCGCAGCCAAAATACTTAAACCAACTAACAACAAGCCCCAAAGCATGATTTCAGCACTACGAGCACGAATAAGCGGTTCAATTGATTGCACTAAAAAGCCAACCGAAACCAAGCCGATAACTTCGCCCTGCTCTGAAAGCACGGGTACTTTGCCACGGATAGATTCGCCCAAACTCCCTTTTGCAATCGAGACATACCGCTCACCACGTAGCGCCGCTTTACTATCACCACCCACCATAGGTTTACCCAGCTTGTCAGAGTCGGGATGAACAATACGGCGGGTATTCCTATCACCGATAACAATAAAGCTCGCTGCGGTTAGTTCACGAATATGCTCTATTTGCGTATTTAACTCATCAAGCCCTTGCTTGGTTTGTAATGCATTTTGCACGTCATCTCGTGAGGCAATACTGGTTGCTAGCGAAAGTGCTTTATCACCCATGTGGCTATGCAAGCTTTCTGCAGTGATCTGATACACCAAAGCGCCAAACAACACAGCTTGCAAAACACATAGACCGGTAACCCAAATGATGAGTCGCGTTTCTAAGCGCTTTGGTTTTTTAACCACATGCTGAAATGGGTTTAGCTTATTGGTGTATCTCATATCAGTGCCTTGTTCTACGCATGTTGCTCTGCTTGCGTAGCTGCTTTGTCTTTACGACGTTGGACAATATAGTCTTTCAGTGGGAACAACAACACTAAGATCGAAATCACAAAAATACTCAGTGTTAATGGGCGGTCCCATAAAAAGCTCAGCGAGCCATCTGAAATCATCATTGCACGGCGGAAGTTTCGCTCAATCATATCACCGAGTATAAAGCCCAGTAATAAAGGCGCCATCGGGAAAGCTAATAATCGAAGCACCAAAGCCACCAGCGCAAAGCCCACCATCATAAATAAATCAAAGGTGTTAAATGACACTAAATACACACCAATTAAGCTAAAGAATAAAATCATCACTGTCAGCACAGATTTAGGCATTGCCAGCACTTTAGCGAAATACGGGATCAGTGGCAGATTCAAAATAAGCAGTACAATATTGCCAAAGTACATACTGACAATAACTGCCCAAAACACGCTTGGGTTTTCTTGCATTAACATAGGGCCCGGCTGAATACCGTAGGCAATTAATGCACCTAACATAATCGCTGTCGTACCAGAGCCCGGAATACCTAAAGTCAGCAATGGTACAAATGAGCCCGTACAGGCTGCATTATTAGCCGACTCAGGTGCAGCCAAGCCACGCATTGAGCCCTTACCAAACTTATCTTTTAGTGCTTTTGGAGCAAGGTTACGCTCAGTAGCATAGGCCATAAAGCTGGCAATCGTTGCCCCTGCGCCCGGTAAAACACCGACAATAAAACCAAGTAAAGATGAGCGACCAACCACAGGAGCCATATCTTTAACTTCTTCTTTAGTCAGTTTTGTTGAACCAATTTTTGGCGTATCAGGATCATCAATTTTTTTATCTGGTTCAGCTTCAGGGCGTGCCACATTAATCAGCGCCTCAGCCAACGCAAACGTTGCCATTGCTACTAATAAAAAGCTAATACCATCTAATAAATCAGCTTGGCCAAAAGTAAAGCGCTCGGTACCTGAAGAGGGATCAATACCTACCGTTGCCAGCATCAAACCAAATACCGTCATCATCATGGCTTTTAAAAATTGTCCTTTATTAGAGAACGCAGCGATAGCCGTTAAGCCTAAAAACATCAGTACAACATAATCAGGCGACTGAAAACTTAATGACACTTTCGCTAATAATGGCGCAGCCACCATCAATAAAATGGCGCCAATCGTCCCGCCTATAAAGGATGAATAAGCTGCAATCGCAAGGGCTTTACCAGCCTTACCTTGTTTTGCTAGCGGGTAACCATCAAACGATGATGCTACCGTCCCCGCCACACCCGGCGCATTAATCAAAATTGAAGAAGTAGAGCCACCGAATATAGCCCCGTAGTAAACACCCGCCATTAAAATCATGCCCGAATCAGCACCAATGCTGTAAGTGATCGGGATCATCAACGCAATCGCAGTAATTGGACCAAGCCCAGGTAGCATACCGATGAACGTGCCAACAAAGCAGCCAATAATTACATATAACAAGTTGTTCCAGTCGAGTACGGTCGACAAACCTAACATAATTCCATCAAGCATAACTTAACTCCACAAATTGCCAGGTACTAAGTAAATGCCCAGTACTTGTGTCATTAAAAACCAAAAAACCACAGCCACAGGTACAGAAGCAAACAACAACACCGTCTTACGGCGCTCACCCATAATAAAAAAGCCAGCAATTAAAAATGCACTGGTGGCAATTAAAAAGCCGAACGGTTCAAGCATGGCGCTATAAGCAACCATTAAAACCAGCAGTGCAAAGGTACGTAGTAAGTTGCCCTTACTGAGTAGTTCTGCTTTTTCTGTTGGCGCTTGCTTTAATAAGTTGGCACCAATCGATAGTACGCACACCACGATCCCGAAAACTGCATACACTTTTGGTAAGGTTGCAGAAGTAACGCTTTCGTACTCTTCAAATGGCATAAGTGGAATTTGCCAAGCCACAAGGGCGTAGAGGGTAAAGAGGACCAAGAATAAACTTGGTCCTATTAGTTCACGGTTTAACATTGTCTAACCTTAGCCTCGGATAAAACCAAGCTCTTTCATTACAACGCGTAATTGCGCTTCTTGCTGCTCAAGCGATTTAATAAACGCATCTTTTTCTTGAAATAGATTTAGCCAACCATTGCGGGCACGAACCGCTTCCCACTCAGGGGTTTGCTGCAACTTACGTAGCTTTTCTGTGTACTGGGCTAGTTTGTCTGCTGGTAAGTCTGGGGTTGCAAAAAAGCCGCGCCAGTTTACAAACTCCATGTCGTAACCTAGCGACTTTAAGGTTGGAATTGCTGGGTAATCAGGCAATTTATCGGCAGAAGTAACCGCTAAAATACGTGCCTGACCACCATTTGCGACTTCGAGTGCTTCACTTAAGCCTGTTGAAAGTAAGTTGACCTCGCCCGACAATAAACCTGCCTTCGCTTTACCACCAGCATCATAAGGAATGTAACGTAATCGACGGCCATCAATACCCGCCGCTTTCACCGCTTGTGCTGCCACTAAGTGATCCATGCTGCCGCGCGCAGAGCCACCCGCCACTTTTACAGAACCAGGGTCTTTTTTCATGGCATCAATAACGTCTTGCCATGTTTTAAATGGCGAGTCATTGCGCACAACAAATGCACCATAATCAGCAATCATGCTGGCAACTGGCGTTAAATCGCGATAGCTGTAAGGAATTTTGCCTGATAATGCACGCAGAACGATAGGCGTTGAGTTAACCATCAACATATCGCCTTTTTTAGTGCCCGACTCAATTAAGTAAGCAATTGCACGGCCACCGCCGCCGCCCGACATATTCTGAAACGATGCATTGTCTTCAATGCCCGCTTTCACCATTGCTTCACCGACACCACGTGCTGTGGTATCCCAACCGCCACCTGGGCCACCTGGTACCAAAAAGTGTAAGTTTGCCAATGCCAGTGGGCTGGCTACTAATAATGAAGCTGCTAAAACAGATCTTTTTAATGATTTAAACATAGTCATAATGCACGACTCCTAAAATAAGTACTGCATACGAGCACTGATGCCCATACCTGAATCTTCATCACCAACCAGCGTAGAAGCACCGGCACCGTCAACATCGCTGTAAATCAGGTTGCCCATAAATTTAATATCGCTGCTTAGGTAATAAGATGTACCTAACGTATAAGTGGTTACGTCGGTACCTTGTTGTTTGCTGCTGGCATTCATTTGCGACACACGGGCAACAAGCTCCCATGCATCTTTAATCCCTTTTGGTTGCACAAATAATGCTGAACCTGCTTTGTAACGGCGCTGCTCACCGCCTAAGAAATAACTCGCCGAAACATGAAAGCCATCAAAACGTTCACCATCAAGTTCATTGCTACTATCAACCGTATCGAGGTAACGGCTGGCATATTCAGCCTCTAAAGTGAATGCATTCGCTTGGTAGGCAAATTCAAGACCGCTTTGCGACATACTATCTAGTGCTGCCGTTTCACCACCAACTGCGTAATCCACTAAGCGAACATTGGTTTCACGCACTTCACCACGGGCAAAACGAGCGCTTAAGTCATTGCCGCCCATATCACGATAAGAGTGCCAAGCACCTATATGAATCACATCACCCGGTGCTGCACTTGACCAAGTTAAGCGACCTGTTACAGCCAATGTTAGTTTGTCATCTTCGTCATGGCCCGATGCACCAAACGCGTCGTTTTTGTAAACACCCACCGCGTAACGTAAGCCTGAGTCTTTGAAGTATTGATAAGCCGAGATACCCCAGCGGAAGAAAGGCGAGAAGGTATTAGCAAGGGTACTGCGCTCAATGGTATTTATGTGTTTAGAGCTGGTTAGCGCATTGAGTGACATGTCTTCACGGATTTTACCGGCTTTTACTTTTAAGCCGTTGTCGAATGCATAGCGTACACGCGCTAACACGATTTCAGCCGTGCCTTCAGCAAATTCGAGTAATAGTTTGTGATCCCAGTTGCCATGTTCACTTTCAACATAAGTACGGATACGGCGAGGGAAGAATTCGCTGCCTCCTGCGCCATCATTGTTGGCATTGTAAGCACCGTCGAAATAGTTGTAATCAAGTTGTACGCGACCACCAAATTCTAAGTTGAAGCCGCTAGATGTTTTTAATGAATCCACTTCTTTTTGAAGTGCATCGAGTTGTTGTTGTAGTTTTTCAGTGTCGCTTTGTGCGAATGCTGATGTACTTGCTAACGCCGCTGCAACGGCTAAAGCGAGCTGTGTGTTACTAGCTTTCATGAATTACTCCACACCAGATTATAATTATTTGTTGTCGTTGATCGGCCTACTGCAATCGGCGATCTGGTTTGGAGCATAGTGTTAACGATAGATTAACGAAATGTTTAGGGGGTAAGTTGCATTGATGGTGATAAATGGCTTTTTGCTCATAAAATTCATGAACAAAAAGCACATTATTGGGGTTTAGTATAAAATCTAGGCAAATTAGCTGCTTAAAAGTCGTAAAACTAGCTAAACGTCATCTCAGGAATGTCACCAGAGACAATAAGCTTGCCCTGTGTCTTAGCAATAATCTCATCAACCGAAACACCCGGGGCACGCTCTAATAAATGAAATGCACCGTCTTTAATTTCTAAAAGTGCCAAATCGGTGATCACTTTATTGATACAACCAACACCCGTTAACGGCAAACTACATTCAGTCAGCAGTTTTGATTCACCATGCTTATTAGCATGGGTCATAGTACAAATAATGTTTTTAGCGCCAGCCACTAAATCCATCGCACCGCCCATTCCTTTAACCAGCTTTTTCGGGATCATCCAACTGGCAATGTTGCCGTTTTGGTCAACTTCAAACGCACCCAGCACGGTTAAATCAACGTGGCCACCACGGATCATGGCAAAGCTTTCTGCTGAGCTAAAAATAGCCGCCCCCGTTGCAGCGGTGACCGTTTCTTTACCTGCGTTGATCATATCGGCATCAACTTGGTCTGCACTTGGGTATGGCCCCATACCGAGTAAACCATTTTCAGATTGCAGCATCACTTCGATGCCATCAGGGACATAATTAGCGACCAAGGTTGGAATACCGATGCCCAAGTTAACGTAGTAACCATCCTGTAGTTCCATCGCCACGCGTTTAGCGATTTGTTCTCGTGATAATGCCATCAGCGTGCTCCTTATTGATTCTCTTGCTTAGTGGTAACTTTCTCGATGCGCTTCTCAAATTCACCCTTAATCACCCGGTCAATATAGATACCCGGCGTGTGAATTTGGCTTGGCTCCAGCTCCCCTGGCTCGACAATTTCTTCAACTTCAAGAACCGTAATTTTGCCTGCGGTTGCTGCCATCGGATTAAAGTTCATCGCCGTATGACGATAAATGCAGTTACCGTAGCGGTCTGCTTTCCACGCTTTAACTATCGCAAAGTCGCCAGTAATGCTTGGCTCTAATAAATAGTCACGACCATTAATATTGCGGGTTTCTTTACCGTCAGCCACCGGGGTACCCACGCCAGTTGCGGTATAAAATGCAGGAATGCCCGCACCGCCAGCTCGCATTTTTTCTGCTAAGGTGCCTTGCGGTGTAAGCTCAACTTCAAGTTCACCATTTAATAGTTGCTGCTCAAATAACGCGTTTTCACCAACGTAAGAGGCAACCATCTTGCTGATTTGCTTGTCTTCAAGCAGCACACCTAAACCAAAACCATCAACACCACAGTTATTCGATACCACGGTTAAATCTCGGGTGCCTTGCCGTTTAATTTGCGCAATCAAGCCTTCAGGAATACCGCATAAACCAAAACCACCGGCTATCACTGTCATGCCATCTTCAAGGCCAGCCATCGCTTCGCTGTAACTTGTAACTACTTTATCAAAACCTGCCATTGGCTCCTCCTACTGTGCAGTCCAACCGCCATCAATGGCGATTGCTTGGGCGGTAATATTGCGTGCTGCATCGGCCATTAAAAAGCTAACGGTATGCAGGATCTCATCTAAGCCGATAAATGCTTTTTTCGGCATCGGTGCTAGCATAATTGTGTCGATCACTTGTTGCTCTGAAATGCCATGCTCTTTGGCTTGCGAGGCAATTTGTTGCTCCACAAGCGGTGTTTTTACATAGGCTGGGCACACGGTATTAATCGTGATATTGGCATCGCCAGTTTCGAGTGCCATGGTTTTAGCAAAGCCGATTAAGCCATGTTTTGCGGCGATATAAGCCGACTTATATTTAGACGCCACCATGGCATGGATTGAGCCAATATTAATGATGCGACCAAAATCTTGCTCACGCATGCGAGGGAGTACTGCCTTGGTCATCATCGCCGGGCCAACCAGCATAACTTGCTGTAAGAACTGCCATTTATCAGCCGGAAAATCTTCAAGCTTCGCAACATGCTGAATACCCGCATTATTAATAAGCACATCAATTGGCTGATTAAGCTCAGTGAAAAACTGCTCTATTGCATCACTATCAGCCACATTAAGTGCATACCCTTCGGCGCTGCCACCTTGCTCAACAATCCCTGCTGCCGCTTGTTGTGCTGCTTGCTGATTTAAATCAGTCACAATAATAGTGTGACCTTGCATCGCCAGTTGCTGTGCAACATATAAACCAATACCACTTGCTGCACCGGTAATTAAAACTGTTTTGCTCATCGGACTACTCCTCTAAAAACTCACTGATAAGCTGCGCTTTCGGGGCGATTGAGAAAATGCCATCAAGGTGTCCCCAACCCCCTTCAATTTCTGAAATCTCAACGTCTTTACCTGCTGCTTTCATGGTGTCAAACACGGTGCGCATGTTTTCAGGGCGAAGCAGTAAGTCGTTCGTTGCGGGTAGTAATAATGTTTTGGCAGAGACATTTTTAAGTGCCGTTGTTAAATCACTTTGCATGCCAGCGGTAAATAGTTGTGATGCCCGGACCAAATAAAGTACATGGTTTGCATCTTGCGTTTTAGCTCGTGCCATTGCGCGCTGAGCGAGTACTTGGTTTAATTTAGGCAAGGTGCGAATGTCTTTTAACGCACCTTCATCCAATACATTAAAGTCAGGGAAGCTCGCGTTATAAATAATTGGATGCATCGCATCTTGCGTAATATTAAGCATGGTTGCCGCTAAGCCATCTAATGGGCGCTCTTTGCCGTAGTAATTACCTTGCTGCCAGTTTTTATCTAAACGAATTGGTAACGCCCATTTCTCAAGTGCAGCGACTGTCCATGCATCCATGGTTGCAGCGCCAATCACATGAATTAAACGCTCTACTTTATCTGGGTAACGTGTTGCCCACTCAAGTGCTTGAAACGAACCCATTGATGCACCCATCACAGCATGTAATTTAGTGATACCTAGGCTGTCGAGTAACCGCTTTTGCACATTCACAAAGTCAGTAATCGTAACCACTGGGAAATCTAAACCATATGGTTTACCTGTTTTTGGATTGATTGAGGCAGGGCCTGTGGTGATGACATTCGGATCATGCCAGTTGGCATTCACTAAAGTATCTGAGCTAATCACATAATATTTATTGGTATCGATAGCTTTACCTGGGCCGATAATCGCATCCCAATAACCCGGTAAGGCATCATCCGCTTTATATTTACCTGCGGCATGAGAAGTACCAGAGAAGTAATGGGTTATTAAAATCACGTTATCTTTATTGGCGTTTAGTTTTCCGTAACTTTCCCAGCCAATGTCCACTTGCTCTAAAGTCACACCAGACACTGTGGTAAAATCTTTTGTCGTAAAATGCTGTTTTTCCACCAGCATGGTGTCGGCTTTGTTGGCAGCGCCAAACGCAGTGCTACTAAATACAACTAGCCATAGCAAAATTATTAATTTGGTTTTCATTGCTGTTCCTTAAAAGAAAATAAAGAGTCCGAGTGCCAAGGCGACACCGATAAGCGGAATAACCGCAGTCAGCGCTGCCATTGACCAATACGCTCGTTGATGTGTTTCTTTACAGATAGCGCGTATTGTTGTGACCACATAACCATTATGCGGCAAGGTATCGAGGGCTCCAGAGCTAATTGCCACTACACGGTGCAGTTGTTCAGGGTTTACACCCATGTCTAAATAACCAGGTGCGACAAGCGGTAATGCAATGGCTTGCCCGCCAGAAGCAGAGCCTGTTAAGCCGGCAATCACACTAACCGCAACCGCAGCACCAAGTAGTTCATTACCCGGCATATGGGTCATCACATCGACAGCGGCGGTAAATGCTGGTGATACTTTCGCCACAGCGCCAAAACCAACCACGGCAGCGGTATTACCGATTGCCACTAAAGCGCCAGTTGTACCAACATTAATCGCGTTACCCATATCGTGAAAATGCTTGAAGTTAATAATTACAATACTCAATACGCCACCAAGCAAGGCAACAATCAGAGCCGTCTGCTGTAAAATATCGTGCAATGCAAATGACAGAACTAATACCACAATCAGTGGGATCACACCCGTGATTGGATGCGGACGACGACGCTCAATAATGACAGGATCATCATCACGCGCTTCAAAGGTTTCGCCGTTAGCAACGGCTTTTTTGATCATCTTGTTTAACCAAAAGTAACCTGCTGTCGCCATGAAAATAGCCACCACTAAGCTCACTTCCCATGCTGCATAAGGTGACGTACCAAGGTGTTTAACCGGGATCCAGTTTTGAATTTCTGGCGAGCCTGCTGAGGTCATGGTAAAGGTCACCGAACCAAATGCCAGCGTTGCTGGAATAAAGCGGCGCGGTAAGTTTGCATCTTTAAACAGACTTAATGCCATTGGGTAAACAGAAAACGCAACAATAAAGACGCTCACGCCACCGTAGGTTAAAACTGCACAGGCAATCACAACCGCAAGAACGGCGTGCTTCATACCTAGTTTACCCACAATGTAGCTCGCAACACTGTCTGCAGCACCGGTGTCTTCCATGAACTTACCGAATAACGAACCCAGTAAGAACATAAAGAACCATGCGCTTAAAAAGCCTGCAAAGCCATCCATATAGGCGTTAATAAAGTTTGTATCTGCCGATACAGGGAAAATGGCCATGCCACTACTAAGTGCAACTAATAGTGCACAGATTGGCGCAGCGATAAATAAATTTACCCCACGCAGCGTTAAAATGATCAGCAGTATCAAACCGCCTAACAGTCCTATCATGCTCAGCATAGACATTCCTATAATTATTGTTATTACACAGATGAGGTGACATCGGAATAATGCCTTCAGTCTTACCCTAAGCGTTCAAAAAATACATAACACTAAGGTACTATCTGCTTTAAAAATAGCTTAATTGCTTGATAAATAAAGGGCTGTGGCGGGTATAGCACTATGGTACTAATTCAATTTTTGCAACTATCTTCTACATTAACTGACAGGTGACACGGGCAAATCTTATTAAGTCTTCGGCAACATCAATGTGAGTGGCCATAAGACTAATGACAACAATAACAAGGAATACAACATGATAAAGCTTAACCCAAAAGTCGCGCCACTTACTCTGGCTGTATCACTTGCTTTGGCAGGTGTCAGTGCTCAAGCGGCAGAACAAGCCGAACCTGCAGCAAAAAAAGGGGAACTTGAACGCATTCAGGTAACAGCACGTAAAACTGTTGAAAACCTGCAAGAAGTTCCTGTCGCAGTCACTTCAGTTGGTGCTGAAGAACTGGCAGAAAATGGCATCGTCGTTATGACCGAAGTTCAGCAGTTCTCGCCAAATACCACCTTGCAAGCAAGCCGTGGTACAAACTCTACTATTACCGCGTTTATTCGTGGTGTAGGTCAGCAAGATCCACTTTGGGGTTATGAGCCGGGTGTAGGTATCTATATTGATGATGTTTATCTTGCTCGCCCACAAGGTGCCGTACTTGACCTTCTTGATGTGCAACAAATCGAAGTATTACGTGGTCCACAAGGGACCCTTTACGGTAAAAATACCATTGGTGGTGCAATTAAATACGTCACCAAAGAAATGAGCGGTGATGCAACGTTAAACATTCAAGGCACTGTAGGTAGCTATAACCAAAAAGATTTAAAAATTACCGGCCAATTACCGATTGTTGACGAAAAGCTTTACGTAGGGTTTGGTTTTGCAACGCTAAATCGTGATGGCTTTGGTGAGTTTTTAACATCGGCTCTTGATAACCAAGACCGCGAAAACTACAACAAAGACGTAACCGCAGCTCGTGTTACCTTAGAGTACACACCGACCGATGACCTTTTCTTCCGCTTAGCGTGGGATAAAACAGAAGATAAATCTAACGCGAAAGGCGGCTATCGTTTACTGCCTAGTCTACTAACTGATGCGCCAGTACCAAACAGCGTGTATGACTCATACACCAGCTTGCCTACATGGAACAAAGTTGAACTTGAAGGCTACAGCCTGACTGCACGTTGGGATATGAGTGATAGCACAAGTATTAAATACATAGGTTCAAGCCGCGAAAGTTACTCTCCAACAAATATCGACTTTGACAATACCTCGTTGCCAATTTTCGATGTACCGGCTATTTACGATGATGAGCAAACCACTCACGAGTTACAGCTAAATCATCAAGGGGATAACTACAAGCTTGTATCAGGCCTTTACTATTATGATGGTGAATCATGTGGTCAATTTGAGGCTATTTTAGGTATCTTAGGTCAAAGCCTAGGTGCACCAGGCCTGACTCGTGAAGTAAGCGGTTGTAGTAACTCAAACAGTAAAGCAGCCTATATTCAAGGCTCGATTGATTTAACCGATAAATGGTCAATGACACTTGGCGCGCGTTACACCAAAGATAAAAAAGAAGCACAGGTTAACAACGGCCTCATCTTTGACATTGTTTATCCAGAGTCAGGTTGGGTGCCAGGTTACACTCGACCAGAAGGCCAACTTGTACCAACGGTACTCGATGATGAAGAAGAGTGGTCACGTTTCACACCGCGTGCAGGTGTTGAATACCAATATTCAAACGACATCATGTTCTTTGCAAGTTACGCGCAAGGCTTTAAGTCAGGTACTTTCAACCCACGTGCAACTACTGCAGAGCCAGCAGCAAAACCAGAAATCGTTGATTCATTCGAAATCGGTATGAAGAGTGAGTGGAACAACAACTTACGTGCAAACGTCACTTTATTCACCCTTGACCACAAAGACCGTCAATATATTTCGGTATTACCGGGCGACAGCGCAGCAGATCTAAACCAACGCTTAGGTAACATTGGTGAGTCAACATCAGATGGTATTGAGCTTGAGCTTAACTATGTTGCAACAGAGTCACTCAGTTTTGATGCGTCAGTAGGTTACATCGATAGTAGCTTTGATAACGTAATTGACTACAACCCAGAAACGGGTGAAGCATTCGATAAATCAGATCGCTTTAGTGTATCAAATACCCCTGACTTAACCTTTAACCTGGGTGCAACATACCGTATGTACACAGAAATGGGTGACTTTGTTATCAATGGTAACTACTACCACAGAGGTGACTACGCACTATTCGAAGAAGATAGCCTATTAACGCAAGATGCTTACGGTATCTTTAATATGGGTATCACTTGGTACAGCACTGATGGCCACTGGACTGCTGGTCTTTACGGTAAAAACTTAACGGATGAAGAGTACATGATTGGTGGTTACCAGTTCGTAGCGCCTGATCCAACAGACCCAACAGATACTAGCAAATACACCCCAGGTTTAGGTGGTGATAATACGCTGATCGGCTACTACGGCGACCCTCGCACTGTAGCCTTCACTGTTGGTTACCGTTTCTAAAATAGAACCTAAATCCTTGTGTGAGAAAGGTTTGTCTGAAACTTCCCTTCAGGCAAACCTTGTTTCAAAACGCAAAATCACTTATAACATAACGCATTGGAGAATCGAGGGAATGTCTTTAGCTGTGAACACCATAATCGCCGATGATCACCCGTTATTTAGAAGTGCATTGCGTCAAGCTGCCGCGACATCAGTGCCAGAAGAACATATCAAAGAAACCAGTGACATTGATGGTTTGTTTGCACTGTTAAGCGCTCACCCTGAGATTGAACTGATATTTTTAGACCTCACCATCCCTGGTGCAAATGGCCTACAAGCCCTTTCGCAACTGCGTAACCACTACCCAGATATTTTAGTGATTATGGTCTCTGCCAATGAGACACCAGCCATCATAAAACAAGCAATGAGTCTTGGCGCTGCAGGCTACATTCCTAAGTCATCTTCTTTAGATGTCATCAGCGAAGCTATTAGTCATGTACTCAACGGCGACACTTGGTTACCACCTGAAGTAGATTTAACCGATGTAGTGATCAACGACGAACAAAGTGAATTTGCTCGCAACCTTGAAAAACTAACTCCACAGCAATACCGCGTACTAGCGATGATTGCCGACGGTTTATTGAATAAACAAATCGCCTTTGAAATGTCGATTCAAGAAACCACAATCAAACAACATGTGTCAGCGATTTTACGCAAACTAAATGTTTATAACCGCACCCAAGCGGGCATTTTGTTTAATCAGCTTTCGCAAGTTGGCAAAATCGAAGAAAGCTAATTTAAGCATTCACTCCCAGTTTTAATTTGAAATTCCCATAAATGGGAATTTTAAAACCAAGAAAAACAATAAAAGCCATTAACTTCAACACCTTAAAGATTGGCATACTCCTCGCTTTAGTGCTCACATCAAAAACTATCTAAGTAAAAATAATAGATACAAATGAACACTAAGGACAACATCGTGTACACAGCTTGCAAAAAATTAATCCTTCCAACGATTACTCTTCTATCGCTTATTTTAAGTACCTTTTCTGCACATGCAGATGAGCTTGACCAATGGCTGGTTGAGTTAATGCAAAAAAGAAATATTCCCGGGCTACAACTTGCTGTCGTTCGAGATAATAAAGTAATTAAAGTTGCCAGCTACGGAGTTGCAAATATTGAAGATAATATTGCAGTTGATGCCGACACTTTATTTGTGATTAATTCCGCAACTAAAGCCTTTGTTGGTGTGGCACTGATGCAGCTTGTTGAGCAAAAGAAATTAGACCTTAATGCGCCTATTGGCACTTACCTACCCGAGCTGCCAACTCAGTGGCACTCTATAACAACAAGAGAGTTAATGAGCCATACATCAGGCTTACCTGACATAATAAAAGATGAAATTGCCAATCTAATCTCAGATCAAGGACCCGATGACGCATGGCAACAAGTACAAACTAAACCATTAGAGTTCGAAACCGGCACCCGTTTTAAATATAACCAAACAAACTACGTCATTATTGGTAAGTTAATTAATAAGTTATCTGGGATTCCATTTCAGCAATTTATAGCAAAAAACCAGTTACAAAAAACTGAGATGAACAGAACACTTCAAGCGGGCTTTGGCAATCTCAACAATGTTGTAAAACACTCGGCTAGACGATACGAAACGCAAGGTAATGAACTAATAAATTCAAGAGAAGCCATTTTCTCACCAATGCTACAAACCGCCGCAGGTATGGCCTCAACAGCAACTGAGCTAGCAAATTGGCTAGTGGCATTACAAACAAATCAATTTATTAATGCACAAAGTATTCAACAAATGTGGACCCCGACTCGACTAAAAAATGGTCATACTCAAGGCTTTAATCAGCGCTTAAATGGCTACAGTCTTGGTTGGCCTGTAATGGGACGAGAAGAACATCCGGCATTAGCTGCCATAGGTGGTAACAGAGCAGGTATCTTTGTTTACCCTGAAGATAATATGTCGATAGTAATCTTAACCAACTTGATTGGCGCAATGCCATCGCAATTTGTAGATGAAATTGCGGGCTTTTATATCCCTGAAATGAAACAAGAAAATGGCTTTGGTTTAGCGAAAAATATTAAACGCTTATGGCAAGTTCTTGAAGTGCAAGGCTATGAAAATGCAATTACAGCTGCCGCTCAATTAACTAAAGACGAGCAGATCCAATTTACTGAAAGCGATATTAACTTATGGGGTTATTCGCTTATTAACCAAGACAAACTCAATGAAGCGTTAGCGATTTTTAAACTAAATACGCACCTTTACCCACATAGTTACAATACCTTTGATAGCTTAGCAGAGGCATACTGGTACCTCGGTGATCTCAAGCAAGCAACCGCCAATTATAACCATGTGTTAAAGCTTAAACCTGATAACACACATGCTAAAAAGCAGCTGGCTAAGCTTGCAAAGTTACTACAGTAGACTTCACTTTATATCTGTCCCACTTTTGATTTTATTAATCCCAAAAGTGGGAAAACCCATCTCACCTAAAAACAACAAAACCTTTAAAATCAATAAATTAAACCTTGGCACGTTCCTCGCTTTTGTGTTGCTAAACCTACAATACAATGAAATATAGCCAATGGATTTAGACAGCACACTAAAACGCAAACCTCAGCAATCAAAAGCTAAAAAATGGCTTTTTGGTGCAGCTATTGGCGTGTCAGCTCTTGGCGCTTTAATGGCGTATCAATGGGCGACCCCCACCGTGGTTGCTGCAAGCCAACTGCAAATAGCAACCGTAGAACAAGCCGATTTTGTGGTAAAAATACGTGGCTTTGGCCGTTTAAAGCCAAAGTATCAACGTTATTTAACCAATACCGACACCGCAATGGTCGAAGCTATCCATGTATACCCCGGCACTATTGTTAACAAAGACACGGTAATTTTAAGCCTAGTAAACCCACAGCAAGCGCAGCGTTTATCGGTCGCTCGGCTAGAGCTTGCTCGCCAAAAAGCCAGTGTGAATGAGCAAAAAATTAATCAGCAAAGTGAGCTACTTGAGCGCCAAGCAAATCTCGCCATATTAAAAAGTGAGCTGCAAAGCGCAGAGCTTAGAGTCGATGCCGAAAGCAAACTGATCGAGCAAGGAATTGTTTCAAGCCTCGATTACAAACGAAGCATGCTAAACGTAGCACAGCTTACAGAGCGCGTAAGTATCGAGCAGCAACGTCTTGCACAGCTTAAAGAAATGCACTTACAACGCAGCAAAATACAGCAAGAACTATTAAGCCAATTTGAGCTTAATTATCAGGTTGAGCAGCACGCTTTTGATCAGCTACAAATAACAGCAGGCATCGATGGCATGCTACAAGAGTTGAATGTTGAACTTGGCCAAAACCTAGTGCCGGGCACCCGCCTTGCGGTGGTTGGCTCAAATAAAGCACTCAAAGCAGAGCTAAGCGTGAAGCAAGCTGATGCCGAAAAAGTGGCACTTAATATGGCAGCGAAAGTAAACACCTTTAGCCAAGCAAGCCACGGTGAAGTTGATGCCAAAGTCACCCGAATTGACCCTATCGTTACCGATGGTCGAGTTATTATCGAACTTGATTTACAAGGCACACTGCCTGCCAATGCCCGCCCCGATTTAAGCATTGAAGGCTATGTGGTTAGCAATATTATTCCCGATGCATTAACCATTAACGTGCCACAAAAAGCACAAGCAAATAGCGAAGCCACGCTGTTTAAACTTAATCCAGATACCCAGTTAGCAACGCCAACCAATATCGAATTTGGTACACTCAGTGACAATCATATTCAACTTTTAAGCGGTGCCACCGTGGGCGAACAGCTGATCATTTCAGACCTTTCTAAATGGCAGCATTTGGCAACAATAAAAATCGAACAGGACAGTTTATGAAAACCAATACGCTTATCTCATTAAACAAAATCGCCAAAGTTTATCGCGGCCAAAATGTTGAAACCTATGCATTAAAAGACATCAGCCTGAATATTAACCAAGGTGACTATATCTGCATTAGCGGCCCATCTGGCTGTGGTAAATCGACACTGCTGTCATTATTAGGCCTACTTGATAGCCCAACTGCTGGCGACTATTTCATTAAAGAAGTCGACACAAAAACCCTCGATATGGATCAGCAAGCTGAACTTAGAAACCTTCATATTGGTTTTATATTTCAGTCGTTTAACCTAATTGATGAATTATCGGTTTTTGACAACGTGGCACTGCCGCTCACTTACCGAGAGCCAGCCATGAGCCCTAGCGAAATAGAGCTTGCAGTAAAACAAGCCCTTGATGAAGTTGAAATGGGCCACCGTGCTCAGCATAAACCCAATCAATTATCCGGTGGTCAGCAACAGCGTATTGCCATTGCCCGCGCACTGGCTGGCAAGCCAAGCATTTTATTGGTGGATGAGCCAACCGGTAACCTAGATTCAAAAAATGGTGATGCTGTCATGGACTTGCTTGATGAGCTGAATAAAAAAGGCACCACCATTTGTATGGTAACCCATGACTTACGTTATGCCGGACGTGCTAAAACGCAACTTAAATTGCTAGATGGTGAAATTGTTTCCTACTCAGAAGCTCGCCAAGCACCTAGCAGCGACACCACAGAGCAAGTATTCGAAAGCGCCGAGGTGATGTAATGAAATTAACCAAAACACGCGCCCAACTGAGCTTAGCGTGGGCATCATTAATGAATGCACCGGGCTTTGTCACTGCGGTTATCGCAACGCTTGCTTTAACACTTGCCACCTTGTTTGTAGTGCTTAGCCTTGTTAACAGCTACTTTTTAAAGCCCCTTGATGTGTACGATGAAAGCCGCATGGTGGTGGTTGAGCAATCACTTACTTATGATGACTACGATGCCACCGGCTTTCAAAGCTATCAGTCGATGGTGCATTGGCTTAAGCATAATCAAAGCTTTGAACAAAGTATGATGATCAATGCGGGTGAGCAAATTTTTGCAAACCTCGATGGCGAGCCAAAAGAGCCTGTGCTGTATGTTGGCGGCAACTATTTTGACTTATTAAACACGCCATTTTTAATGGGACAGGGTTTTGATCTTGGAGAAACGCTAGAAACTCCTGATGATCGGGTTGTTATCTCTGCTAACTTCTGGCGTAAACATTACAACAGCGACCCGAACATTATTGGTAAAACACTTTCAGTCATGGCGGGTAAAACCGATTACGTGCACCGTATCGTCGGTGTTGTTGATGACTCATTCAGCCCACCTTACATGTTTAAAGCAAGTGATGTTGAAGTGTGGTTTCCATCAAGTGCGGACCGCCGTTTCTTTCACAATGACGATTGGCAAAGTCCATGGACAAACACTTTTAAAAACCTAAAACTGATTGCAGTTTTAAAGCCTGGGGTCACCATAGATCAAGTTAAAGTCGATTTAAAACAGCAAATTGATACGGTTAAATCGGAGTGGCTAAACAATGGTGGTATCACCGATGTAAAACCTGAAGTAACCCCGTATCGTGACGTTGAGCTGGGTAATAACGATGACTTAAGCTTAATGATGTTAGCCGGTGCAGTAGGGCTACTGATTATTGCGGTACTTAATGTAAGCACTTTATTCTTCTCGCGCGCTCTTGCTCAACATAAAACCCTCGCCTTGCAAGCGGTGTTAGGTGCTAAACGCAGCACGTTATTTAAAAGTATCTTTTTACAGTCACTGATTTTAATGACCTTATCGGTAAGCATTGCGCTGTTTTTATCGGTATGGGGCATACGTTTATTTAAAGTATTGGCAGAAGGACGATTACCACTGGTTAACAGCTTGGCGGTTGATAGCACGTTGGTCATTGTTGCCATCATACTGTGTATTGCTCTTGCTTATATTTTCTCTTTAATTACAGCGCGTTTGGTTAATTACAAAACCCTAAATACGCAAATGCAGAACAGTGGAAAAGGCGGGGTTTCGCAGGTATCTGGCCGTACAGTGCGTATTTTAATTGGCTCACAAATGTTTGTTGCCGCGTTGCTTGTGAGTTTTTCGGTGATGGTAGTGAGTAAAGCCATGGGCACGATTAACCGCCCACTAGGTAGCGATACCGAAAACCTGTATTTTGCCAACCTGTTCCAGCCAAATAATCAGATGTCATTGGCGGAGCGCTACGAACATATGCTGCAATACAAGCAGGTTTTGCTTGATAGCCAAGGCATTGATGATGTTGCCCTGGGTCACAGCCCTGTTTCGCAAAGACAAAACGCTAACACCTTGACAGATGTAAACGGTAAAAGCTCAATTTTCTTCCCTAGTCAGTGGGTAGGGCCTGATTACTTTGCGTTAGTTAACACCAAAATTCTCGCCGGCCGCACCTTTAGCGAGCAAGCAATACGTGGTGAAACCAACGAGATACTGGTATCAGTCAGCGTGGCTGAGAATTTATTACCAGGCCAAGACTATCGAAATATTATCGGCAAGAGCTACCAAGGCTTAGAAGAAAAGATGTATGAAGTGGTGGGTGTAACCGAAGATTTTAATCACCCTAAATACTACGATGAGTCGTTTGGTCGTCACATTTGGTGGCCAGCGACACCATATAGCTACATGTTTACTATCAAAGCTTCTGAAGGCGTTAAGCTGACTAATAAACAAATACTTAATACGCTAAAAGAAAAGAACAGCGACCTAACCATGTGGCAGTTTAATGACCTGCAACAAGAGTACGACAATTTACTGTATATGAGCCGACTGACCGTGGTTCTATGTAGTACCTTAGCGCTATTTACTCTATTATTAGCAGCAATCGGTATTTTTGGGGTACTGAGCTACAACCTAGGTCTGCGCCGTTATGAGTTTGGTATTCGTATGGCATTAGGTGCGAAAAAAGCGCGCTTATTCAAGCTGATGAGTGTTGAAGCTATTATCCCTGTGCTCATTGGTTTTGCGGTTGCACTTGCTGTAGTAATGATGGGTTTTTACATGTTACAAGGCCAGCTAATGTCTTGGCTGATACTTGATGTAAGACTGCAATTACTTGCTTGGAGTATTACCTTATGTATTGCGCTATTCGCTTGCTTTAGACCTTTGGTTTTACTGCTTAAAGCAAAACCTATGGCCGCACTGCGTAACGATTAACAGCACAAAATGGCAGCTTTAGTTTTAGCTTAAGCTGCCTCAACAGGATAATAAGAAAACATCATGGACAAAATCTTAGTCATAGACGATCAAGCTGATGTACGTCTGGCTGCTATTGTTGCATTACAACAACTAGGCTTACCATGCCTTGAGGCCGAAGGCCCTGAACATGCCCTTGAGTTATTAAAAACCGAGCACATTAGCCTGATTTTGCTCGATATGAACTACAAGCTCGACACTACCTCAGGTGAAGAGGGATTACGCTTTTTAAAGCAACTAAATCAATTAGGTTCAACCATACCAGTCATTGTAATGACCGCATGGGCCAGCATTGATGTTGCCGTTAAAGCCATGCAATTAGGGGCTGTCGACTTTGTTGAAAAGCCATGGAATAACTTACGCTTAACTGCCGTTGTGCAACAACAACTCAAGCTCAAGCAAAGTAATCACGACAATGCCTGTTTAAAGGCGCTTACCAGTGACACACAAGCACATTACATAGCTCAATCAGAAATCATGCAGCTGTTGCTTGCCAAAGCTGAGCGCGCAGCAAAAACCGATGCCAGTATTTTAATTACCGGCGAAAATGGCACTGGCAAAAGCTTATTGGCACATTATATTCATCAGCATTCACTCAGAGCTGATAAACGCTATGTAAGCGTGAATGTTGGCGCCATTGCGCCAACGCTATTCGAAAGCGAATTATTTGGCCATAAGAAAGGTTCTTTTACTGATGCCAAAGAAGACCGCCTAGGGCGTTTTGAAATTGCTGAAGGCGGCACCTTATTTTTAGATGAAATTGCGACTTTAAGCCTTGAGCTACAAAGTAAAATGCTCCGTGTGCTAGAAAGCAAAGAATTTGAAGTGCTCGGCTCAAGCCAAACCAAAACCGCCAATGTTCGCATTATTTCTGCCACCAATAGCGAATTAGCTACGGTCATTGAGCAGGGTGAGTTCCGCCGTGACTTATTATTTAGACTCAATACTATTGAACTGCACATTCCACCGCTTCGCGACAGAAAAGACGACATCGCTCCCTTAGCTGAACACTTGTTGTTAGTACATGGTAAAAAATATCAACGCGCGAATATGGCGCTCAGTGATGACGCCCTAAAGGCGCTAAAAAATTACAGTTGGCCTGGTAATATTCGTGAGCTAAGCCATTGTATTGAACGCGCGGTGATCATGAGCGATAACAACAATATTCAAGCCAATGACCTCATTTTAGATCAACCAAGTTGCGAGCAACCAAATAGCAATGCAGAACAAGCTTTGCCACTACTGCCCCTTGAAGAACTTGAAAAACAGATGATTCAAAAAGCACTGCTGCAATTTAATGGCAATGTTATCGCCGCAGGAGAATTTTTAGGGTTAAGCAAATCGGCGATTTATCGTCGCATTGATAAACATCAGCTCGATTTAAAAGAAGTAGAACGCTAAATGAGTAACAAGCTGTCGTTAGAGCAGCGTATTCGACGCTATTTTTATATGCTTGTAGCGGTGCTATTAACGCTTGGTATTGCCCTTTCGCTCAGCTTAAAACTAGATTGGTTTGCCAGTATCAGCCTATTATTGCCGTTTATCGGGATAAGCGCTTTTGCTTTAATTAAAAGCTACCGTACGATCACCGATGTGGTTGAACGCTTTGGTCTGCAACTAGATGCACTGGCAAATGACGAAAGTAATAGTTGGCATTTAGCGTCTTATCAAAGTGGACGAGTCGCAGCGCTTAAGCAAGATTTTGCCAAGCTCAGCAATAAAATAGCCAAGAACAAACGCCATTATATGCAAACAGAAGAGTTTGTTTTTGAGTTTGCCAGCATGCTGGACTTACCCATCGTTATACTAGACCCCCATGGCTTAATTTACTTTAGTAATAAGGCGTTTATAAACAGTATTAGTCATCGCCAAATTGAAGGTAAATCGGCCAGCGACTTAGGCATTGCTCTGCATGATGGCGAATGGCAACAAAATAGTGACTCGCTGTTTAAACAACGCTTTCAAATCTCATCGCAGACTTTTTGGCGGACCGGCAGAAACTTTGAATTACTAACCTTCTTTTCAATTGAGCAACAGCTTCGCGATAACGAACAACTTGTTTGGCAACGGTTAATTCGAGTGTTAAATCATGAAGTGCGTAACTCACTCACGCCGATTTATTCGATGAGTCAATCATTGCAAACCCTTAAGCGCCAAGGGCAAATTAGCAGTCACGATGATCTCGCCCAAGATATGCTGCAAGTAATAGAAAAACGCGCTCAGCACTTGCTTGATTTTGTGGCCAGTTACAGTGCGTTTGCCAAGCTACCACCCGCACAAAAACAGGTAATCAGTAGCGAGCAATTAAACACTCGCTTAAGCGCTATCTTTCCTGAACTAGTAATAAATAGCAGCGAAGAGTTACATTTTAATGCCGACTTAGGTCAGCTAGAACAAGCGTTAATCAACTTGATAAAAAATGCCTTTGAAGCAGGTAGCAATTCAGCCCCTACCCTCACTTGGTCAAGACAAGGTAATAACTTAAGTATTGCAATTAGCGACCAAGGTTGTGGCATTCAAAACCCCGATAACTTGTTCGTGCCATTTTACTCAACCAAGGCAAATGGCACAGGTATAGGGCTGGTGATCACCCGAGAACTTGTGCGCAACCAAGGCTTTGAGTTATCAATAAACTCAAAACCCCAGCAAGGCACAAAAGCTACAATTACTGTGCCTAAGTCAGTCGCTTAATCATGCGTTTTAAGGCGGGCGCTTTCAGAGGCTTATAAAGCAATGGATAGCCCGCATCGAGCACTAACTCGCGTATACCTTCATCATGATTTGCGGTGTTAACGATAGCTGGTAAGCGTGTTAGTGCGGCTTGCTCAATCACTTCAAGGCCTGTTACTCCATCATCAAGCTGATAATCAATAATCAACAATTGCGGTAGGGCTTGGCTTGCCTTTAGCTGCTCAAGCTCCGCTAAGTTAGTGGCCGTTGAGATTTCGCAGCCCCAGTTCTCAAGTAACTGTTTTAATGCCTCTAACACGTTGCGGTCGTTATCAAGCAACCAAATACGCAATTGCCCCAGCTCTGTTTCTTGTGATGCCTCTGCACCTTTGGCTTGCGCTGGTGCAGCGCTGACTTTACAAGGTAAAGTCAGGGTAAATTGCGTACCTTTACCAAGTTCAGATCCCATCACTAGGGGGATTTTAAGCAAATCACAAATACGTTTGGTAATAGCCAGCCCTAAACCTAAGCCTTCAGCACTTGGTTTTGCACCAAGCTGTTTAAACTCTTGGAAAATCGTTTGCTGATCATTAGCAGCAATACCAATACCGGTATCTTCAACAATAAACGACACATGATTATCTTCGTACTGCATTTTTAAGCGCACTTCACCTTGCTCAGTGTAACGAATCGCATTACTCAAAAGGTTACGCAGTACTCGGCGTAATAGCGCTTTGTCGGTATGCAGGCGCACATCGCAGGTTTCAACAATAAATTTCAAACCTTTTTCACGCGCTAAAGCTTCGTAATCATTGCGAAGTGGTTCAACAAGAGAACTGGTTGCAAATTCGCTCATTTGTACTTTAAACGAGCCAGAGTCAAGTTTGGTTAACTCTAAAATACTCGATAACAACTCTTCTGCACTGCCCAGTGAATTTTTTATATTCATCGCCAGCTCTTTAAGCTCGGTGTCTTGGGCCTTTTCATTCATTAAAGAACAAAATAAACTCGCGGCATTAAAAGGCTGTAATAAATCGTGGCTGGCAGCCGCAAAAAACCGGGTTTTACTGACCGTTGCTTGCTCTGCCACTTGCTTTGCCATCGACAACTCTTGGTTTGCCTGTGTTAGCGCCAAGGTGCGTGCTGCTACCTTTTCTTCAAGGCTAACATTTGCTTCGGTTAACGCTTTTTGTTGTTTTACGAACTCGGTGATGTCGGTATAGGTTGTTACAAAGCCGCCACCTGGCAGTGGATTACCTTGCATTTCAAACACGCGACCATCATTGTGCGAGCGCTGGTATTTATAAGCACTGCCTTGGCGTAAATAGGCTAAGCGTTTTTCAACTTCGCTGGTCATGCTCTCGCCGCTAAATAAGCCTCGCTCGGCATTAAAACGAATAATGTCAGCAACTGGGCGGCCTATGTAGAGCGCATCATCTGGGTAGGCGAACATGTTTTTGTAGCCTTGATTCCAGGCTACCAGCCGCAGCTCACTATCAACTACACTGATCCCTTGTTGAATGTTTTCGATTGTTGATTGCAGTAAATCACGATTAAATTTGAGTACTTGGCTTGCCTCATCTACAAATTCAGCAACCTGCTCTAGCGGCTGACGCTGCTCATCTTTGGCTACATCTAAAATAAGCCGCGCCGATGCACCACCTATCACCGCTGACATCTCGCGCTCAACCAGTAGCTCTAACTCAACATTGGCGGGACGCTTCCACTTACTTTTATCATCAGGAAAGTAATGATTAACCAAAGACTGCGCCGCTTCTTTTTCGGCAAATCGCTGCAAAAGTGCACCTAGGTCGTGATAGCTCAAGGGCTGCAGATGATTACTCACCCGTGAATCACTCAGCTGCGATACAAACTTATTGCTCTGTAAGCGTTCTGCCAAGGTTGCACGACTAAATAGCGGCACTAAAAAATACACTAAACAGTTCGCACCTAACGACAGCAACAAGGCTTGGCTGATACTTTCCATGCCTAAAGAAAATAAATCGGTAGGCGCGAGCCAGCTAATTCCCCAAGGCCCATCCACAAGCCATAAGCTATCGCGACCTAAACCTCCAGCAATATTTGGCAGTAAGAGTGTGTAACCCCAAATGATAAAGCCACTTAAAATGCCCAATTGTGCACCGCGACAGGATGCTTGTCGCCACCATAAGCCAATGATCATGGCCGGTGAAAATTGTGCGACTAAGGTAAACGACATTAAACCCACATTGGCAAGGGTTGTACTTTCGCCAAGAACCCGGTGAGTAAAATAACTAAGCAATAAAATCAGTACGATAACGATTTTACGCGCATGTAATAGGTTGTTTTTATCAAGTCCGCGGCTACTCGATGTGAGCTGTGAGCGGCGTAAAATAAATTGATTAATAAAGTCATTGGTGATCATCACTGAAAGCACAATGGATGACACAATCACCATACTGGTTGCCGCTGAAAAGCCGCCTAAAAACGCTAATAGCGCCACAAAGGCATCATCAGCAGCCATAGGTAGCGCCAATACAAAGGTGTCGTAACCGACTTCTTGACCTTGAAAGTAAATTAATCCAGCGTATGCAATTGGTAGAATAAACAGGTTGATAAGTAATAAGTAAATCGGGAATAGCCAACGTGCCGAGGCCAATTCTTTATCGTTATTTTTCTCGATAAAGCTCATGTGGAACTGCCTTGGCAAACATAAGGTCGCCAAAATACCAAGTAAAGTATGGGCAACATACACATAGGTCGGGCTTTGTGTAGCAGCCACTTGCTGATCAATATTTAGTTCATAGGCTTTATCGTACAGTGCCACAGGGCTATCAAATAGCGCAAAACACACATACAAACCCACAGCTAAAAATGCCAATAACTTAACCACAGATTCAAAGGCAATACTTGCAATAAGACCGGGGTTATGTTCGCTAGGCTTTAAGCGCCTTGCACCAAATAAAATAGCAAACAGTGCTAATACAAGCGTGATATAAAAAGTACTATCGGCCCATACTTCATGGCTTTGCATCATTGAACGGTTAGTTAATAAATTAATACTTTGTGCGGTAGCACTTAGCTGCAAAGAGATATAAGGCACAATGGCAATCACTGAAATCAATGAAATGAGCCCAGATAAGCTCGACGACTGACCATATCGCGTAGCAATAAAATCTGCCATCGAGGTTATTTTTTGCTGCCTACAAATATGCGCTATACGGCAATACACTTGCCAACCAAAAATAAATAGCAAAATAGTGCCGGCATAAGTCGGTGCTAGCCACCAGCCATTATATGCAGCTTGTGCTGTGGTACCAAAAAACGCCCAAGAGGTGCAGTAAACTCCAAGCGATAAACCATAGGTTAAGCCTTTAAAAGGCAATACTTTTCTTTTATCAGCCCAGCCTGCAACCGCAAATAAAATTGCCAGATATACAATTGCAAGAAGGCTTATTGACCAAATTGAGAACATCGTGTGTTTTTATTTTAATTGTTATAGCACCAGCATAGTTTTTATTGCGCGTAATTTACAGCCTAACTTTAGTGCTAATGCATTGTATTGCTGAAGTTTAAAAAACAAACACAAAGAAATGAGAATTATTTTCAATTGAGTGTTGACAGACACGTAAATCTAATTGATAATCACTATCAACAAGACAGTAAAGTGTTATGACTTGTTCGGAATAAACTGATTTGTTTCTCGACCCTGAAACACGTGTGGCCCACGATAAAGCTAAGATCGCCTGTTGCTAATCGCAACGCCCCTTGATATTGGCAACAGGTGATCGCCCTACTATTTTACTTGCTACATTGCTCATATCGGTGACGGTAGATATGAAACTAAAAAAGCCCTTGCAGGGCTTTTTTTATGTCTAAAAGTTAATGCGTTAACTTTATCGACGGTTCTTACGCGCACGCGCTCGGCGTTGTTTTTTCTCTTCTTCTTTTGCGGCTTTTTTTGCCTCTGCAGCAGCGCGAAGCTGTGCAACCATTTGCTCTTCTTCTTCACGCATGGCCGGCGTTTCCATGGTAATACGACCAATAATGCCATCGCGTAATTCGTTAATAAGAATTTCAGACATCTTGTAAGTATCGATTTGATTACCACCGCGGATACAGCCACGCTTTTTACCTGCCATTTCAACAAACTCCCAGTCAGACTCTGGTAGCTCGTCAATTTTATAACGGCTTTTTAAAAGCTCTGGGTATGCATGCAGTAAATATTCAGCGGTGTAACTAGCCACTTCTTCGTAATCGATAGCGGTATCACGAATTGCACCGGTTGCTCCTAAACGATAACCTGAGTTTTCGTTTTCTACTTTAGGCCACAACATGCCCGGCGTGTCGTAAAGCATAATGCCATCGTCAAGCTTAATACGTTGCTGCGCTTTTGTTACCGCAGGCTCATTACCTGTTTTTGCCACAATACGGCCAGCTAAGGTATTAATAAGTGTTGATTTACCAACATTGGGAATACCCATGATCATGGCTTTAATTTGTTTATCAGCACCCACTTTATGCGGCACTAATTTTTTACAAAGTTCATTAATACGGTGTACTTCACCCGCTTTATCATTACCAAAATCAATCGCTTTCACGCCACTTTGCTGCTCAAAGTAGTCTTTCCAAGCTTGCGTCAACTTAGGATCAGCTAAGTCCGCCTTGTTCATGATTTTGATCACCGGTTTATCGCCACGAAGCGCAGTAACCATTGGGTTTTCACTACTGTAAGGAATACGGGCATCAAGTACCTCAATGATCACATCCATCTGTGGCATGATTTCTTTAATTTCGTTGCGGGCTTTGTTCATGTGACCCGGGAACCACTGTATTCCTGCTCTACTCATTAGATTATTAAGCTCTTTATTTTAAAGGCTAACGCCATGGGGATTTTGCTGATAGGTATAGTTTACTACATCAAGC
>NZ_JAKGAW010000027.1:0-67241 GCF_021532475.1 Pseudoalteromonas sp. APAL1
CAGTTTCGCTCGCGCGGAGAAAATTGCGATACTGAGAAAAAATCGATCGCAACCATCTTAAATGGTTTCAAACTAAGAACATACCCAAGACAATTTATTAAAAATTAGTTTTCACACAGTCTGTGCCAATTGCAGACATTAGCAACGCCTGAGCTCAGGTGCATTTGAGACAACGCCTGCTTTTGCGTTAGCAAAAAAGTGGGTGGCGGATCAAATGTCATCTGCAGAGACTTTTTAGGCAGCGTTCACCGTATTCTAGGAACGAGCGTTTACGAGGCACGTGCCGAACTGGCCTTTATGACTTTTGTAAACAACAAAAAAATATTTGGATCAAACTTCGTGTCCACTTCATGCTTCAAGATATTCATAGTTTCAAGGTGCGATTTAGCCATGCGGTATGGCCTGCTAGTCGTCAGTGCATCATACGCATCAATGATCGAAAGTATTCGACTACTCAGGGGAATATCGGCACCAGCCAGTCCGTCCGGGTATCCGCTTCCATCAAATGCTTCATGATGATGTCTGACAATAGACGCGACCTCGTCTCTGTTTGTCAGGAATGTCTCACTAATTATTCTCTCACCGATAACCGAGTGAGCCTTTATCTCTTCCCTTTCATCAGGTGTGAGCTTTCCAGGCTTCGAGAGAACAGTATCACGAACTCCAATCTTACCCACGTCGTGTAATTGACTGGCAATACGCAAGTCATCTAATGAGGGGGCACTCAAATCGGCCGCACGCCCCACTTCCAACGCAAGCGCACAGACGCGGTCACAATGGCCTCTAGTATACGCATCGCGCGCGCACAATGCCGTAATGAGTGATGGGTAAGCATTTTCTTGATCTGGTGCGAGGGCAAAAGCCATTGAATATCTCTCCTTGTTCAGCAACGCCTAACAATTTAATAGTGCGCTCATCACGCATATTTTTGCTGACTTCAAGCTCATCTATCCACATTCCAACAAATAACCGAGGGTATTTCAAGATTTTAAATAAATTTAAATGTAGGATATACGCGTTGCTCGTTTGCTTGACTATATGAATAAACGACACAACTTTATCTATTAATTAGCCCAAAATTTAGCCATCCTCAATGACCGGTTATCGCTCTTTTGAGGCATTCGCCTCAACACGTTTTTGGACAGAAGCGGCTTAGAGTTGGTGCTCTAAGCCATGCAGTTTGGATAAGTTTGGTTAGGGCAAAATCTGGCTAGCTACAGTCCATAAATTCGGTGGCTATTCAACGCTAGTGATTAGTCCATGTCGAATGAAGTCCTGTTTCGAGCTGCTGTTAGTGTATAAGTCTGCCATAATATCTTCTAAATCATGCCATTAAACTAAATGTGAATCTCTAGCTTGTATCAGTGAAATACCAAAATATGCATATCATGACTGAGAGTCTGTTTACGTAACTATCTGATATGACACAGGCTAATCCACTGGTATCATATGCATCATAAAAAATAAGGAATTGATCCAATGGCTGATGAAGTAAAAGACCTGTTTGTTGAAAAAATATTCAAGAACAAAATTAAACCGCCAACTAGAAATGACTTTAAGTTGGACAAGTGGAATCAAGAGTGGGCAAAAGTAGAAGCAGATGCATCAGAGCGAGACAAAAGAGTTTATAAAGCCGGTGTCATTATTGACAGCGTCTTAAGTGAAGTTCGTTCAACATTAGATGACTTATATCTAAAGGCTCCGAAAACATCTTATGAACGATTAATGCTGTCATATGTTGCTTATGCTAACAGAACAATTGCTGTTGCACTCAAATTGGCAAAACAGCAGAACATAACTAACACTCAATCAGTTCTATTAGACGCAAATATCACGGGTAACAAGCATGAGTTAGCAGAGTTAGCACATGGTGCTGTAGATGGTGCTCAACTTGCGATACGAAACTGTCTATATAATATTTCTAAAAGAAATAAATTAGAGGTTTCTGAAGCACCCCTAGATGAAATCAGTTTTGTGATGCAAGAATCTTGGTTATCCCAGTTGTACTGGACTTATACACACTTATGGCAATGTGTTATTTGGTCAGATTTTGATTTAGTCGAGATGGACAAAGAGCAGAAGTTCTTCTCAATTAAACAACCATCCTCGGCATATGAGCTTGCGTTTTTAAATAGCGCTAATCGAAAAGCTAGATTATCTGGTCATAGCACATTGATGGCTATGCAAGGCGTTAACAAAGCTAAGTTTCTTGACGATAAGTTCCCCGTGATTAGAAGACAGAATAAAAAACGGATAGCGTTAGTAATGTCCATTAAAGATGGTGGAGACGATCTCATTACGTGGAATACTCAATGGAGAATTAGAGAGTTTGATCTGCAATCTCACTATCCAGAAAAGTGGTTAACTGATGATTATGGAAAAGGCTTTTCTATATCCGAAGCACTTGAAGTAATGCGATCATTAATGCTTATGGCAAATGATGCTCAGCGTAAGTTTCCAGATGATGATAGTGCTTTCAACATAAACAAGTTGTGTCAGTTCTGTCCAACAGTGCAAGCGTTTTCTTTGAAGCGTGCGCTGACTGTCTCTACGGGTGTAGATGCACTAAAAGTTGAAAAGATCGTAGATTTCCTAACAATAAAACCATCACCAACTAGCGACCTATGGTGCCAACCATTAGTTAAAACTAGCAAAGGTAAGTACGCATTAATGACAAGCGCATTAGGTGCTCCATCAGTGTTTAGGCTTGTTGAGAGGTGGGCTGATGAGTTTGGCATTGATCTTCGTGAAAAAGGTTACACCTATGAAGAAACAATCATAGAAGAACTTAATGATGCTCTTGATAGTAATGAGTTTATCGACGACTACGACAAAGGGTTGTCGAGACGAATAAAACTAGGTGCGGGCAAAGAAGAAGAGTTTGATTTGTTGGCAAGAATTGACGACCTGATCATAGTAGGCGAGGCTAAGTCTATTGTTACAACAGATTCAGAAATTTCGAAGTATCGTACTTCAGAAATTTTGCAGCATGCTGGTGAACAAGTGATTAGGAAAACAGCGTTCTTACAAGACAACATTGAAGAGATTTTTGAACGTTTAGATTGGACTTACGATAAGAACAAAGACTACAAATTTGCTCAGTGCATATTAAACAGTAGTAGCATTTTTGTAGGTCATCAGTTTGCAAATGTGCCAGTTGTCGATGAGTGTATTTTAAGAGCTTATTTCTTATCTAATAAGGTAAAACTAATGACAGTCTCGTCTGGAGTTGGTTTAAAAACAATAGCATGGTATAAGTTGTACGATAACTTAGATGATCTGAAAGCCAATCTGTCAAAATACTTGTCGAGTCCGCCCCAGCTCAATGATCCTAAAGATGCCTACGAGTATAACGATGTTGGATTTCCATACATAACGGAGGATTCATATAAATTAGCAAAGAGTTATCTGATACTTAAAGAATCGAATCCAATGTCCGTGATGGAGCGAGATCATAATTTTCCAGTAATTAAGTCGGATGATTATGAAGCTGAAATTGCTAAGATCAAAGTAGTGATGTAATTCGAGGTTTAATTTATGGAAAGTTTTGCAGACATAAACATTAACAACCAAGAGCTTTTATGTTGGAAAACTCTTACGACTAAAATAGTGGGACCGGGGCGAGTCTTGTCTTTTGCCTATCCATTAGAGCATGTATGGCAAAACAATCAAAGAGAAAAAGGACAGGCATAAAATAATCTAACATATTTTTAATCCCTGACTCTAGGCTAAGCTTTGTTATCAAGTAGTGAGAGCTAAGGGGTCAAGCCGCTTGCTTCACAATATGGGAAAAGCGTAGATCTGCTATTCGCTCTTTCTTGACTTGAAGATATTGCCAATATTTTAAAAGCAAGGGGTGACCCCTCGCCTACAAATCAAGGAACAGCTTTTCGCTCGATTGAGACCTTAACTCAAACGCACTTTGGGGCAATAAGAACACTGCCTGCGTTACATCAACAATCGGTTTCTCTCGATATTTTAATCGCGTCTTCAATCTCTATTCCCAAATATCTCAGCGGAAAATTTGACCGACAACAGCGCCTTATTAAGTACGATCACCTTTTAATCTCAGGAGCATATCACTCCCTCTTTCCAAAAGATCTTCATAGGTTAAGACCTTAATTTTACCGCTGAAGAATATATTTCTTCTACGTAACCTCTCTTTATCTAACTCAGACAAGCTATCCCGTCTGCCAATAACGACAAAACCTGACGGTGAATAAAGACCATTTAACGAAGTTCTTGCGTATGGGTTGTTTTTATCAATCCAGTCTAGCCAATCCAATATCTGTTGCTCTGCATGCACGAGATGACTAGTTGGATTACCAGCCTTTGTATATAACTTGAGATTTGATGATTCAAGTTCCACCACATCACATGAACCATCATATTTCTCGAGCGCATAATCTGTTTCGTACTCTCCACCTAAGCGGTGCTTGGGTATAACTCGCTTATATTCAAACCCGAATAATATGGGGTTTCTGGATAAATGTTCCTGTATAGAGTTTTCATTTCGTTTTTCAGACTCTAACAGTACTGTGAACTCATCAATTGCCAACTGTAAACTCAGTAGCAATCGATCTGCGCTTTCTAGATTCGAGAGTTCTTCCTTGATGGTTTGTCTAATAATAGAAATATCAGATGGGGAGTAATGTTTTTCAGGGTCTATACTAGATAATAGCTTTTTTGCACTTTCGAACTCATCAGATTGTCGAGACGTAAGACGATATCTCTCACCTTGAAGTTTGAAGCCACCCTCAATCATCTTGCGGTGTAATATAGCTAGCTCATCCTCGCAATCGGGAGTGTTTGGATAAACTGGGACTTCAGATATCGCAGCTATGGCTAAAGTACTTAGAATATCTTCCTCATAATCTTCTTCTAGAATTTGATCAAGAAGATGACAAACTTCCATCTCTCCACGATCTACATTGAATGAAAAGCATATAATGTGAATAGTTCGTTTACCGCCTTCATTAGAATAAATTAGCTCTTTTGCAATATTTATTAGATCAAAGTTGTTCATTTTGGGACTATCATCATCCTCAACCTGTTGAGAATGAATAGCATTTGCAAGTCCTTTATTTTCTCCTGTGAGAATCGTGAGCCTACGCTGTCCGTCTTTCCATTTATCTAATCTACTCACCGATACTCCCTGAGTACTTAACATTTTAGTATTTATGCGACACGCAGTCTGTGTTGCATAATCGCTTGTTGGACTGAGCCGCTATTTTGTCGCTACATCTAAATTCATGCAACTCTGTCAGATTTAATCGGTGCCACATAAATCAAACCTGACAAAACGGTAATTAAAAATAAAAAACCTAATTATAAATAATTATTTAAGCTTCTTAGCTAAAATGCAGATGTAGTTTATGTCTGACTGCGCTTGTTACATCTGAAAGTTCTATTTTTGATTTATTATCAAAATGAGCATCCTCTATAATAGTTATGAAATTACCACTCAGACTATCGATAAAATCACTGATTAAGTTCGTATCAACCACAAAGTGAAAATTATCACACATAAAGTAATCACTTAATGCATCTGTAATAATTTCTCTTATTAAAAAAAGATCATCACTTGTAGTTATATGAAATTGTAAATACGCTGATATTTTTTTGATAAATTCATAATTGTTAATACGAAACTCTTCTAAAACACGCTTGTTTGAAATCTCATTTTGCTTTGTAATTGTAGAGTAAAATATCTCATCACTTTGCCGAGAAGCTTGTCCTGAAATGTGAAGTGCAATATTCACAAAAGTTTTTGCGCATTCATAATTTGAAAACCTCACACTATCTATTTCCCTGTAGCCAGCAACATTTTTTTGGATAAAACCAACTGTGCCTTGACCGTTACTTATCAATGAAAGATTTCGGTTTTCTTTCAGCACTGAAACTAGTTTAAAACAGTTCTTGTCAACTTGTTCGAGGAAAGGTTTTATTGTAGCAGCAATAAGATTTGATGCTGATGAAAAGCTTAACTTTCTATTCTTATGGCGAAACTTTTCACATAATTTTTCTGCATTTAACTCAAAGTATTTCACTTTATTTTCGAGAGATGCATGAAGAGATGAGTAATTTTTATTTGCCAAGAACTGCGACCATAGATCAAAGCTTTTACATTTTGACTTTATTCCGATACCAATACTTTTGGTATTTTCATAAAAAGACTCAGCGGTTAATTTGAGTAACTCTGTAGTAAAAATCATAATTTTTTCTCAGCATCAGACATAGGAGGTCGTTTAAGCAGCTAATGCATTAAAAAATGATTTGGACTTAGTAATATTGAGATATTTGATGATGGTCGACCACAACCAAGTCAGTTAAATACTGCCTTCGAATGCTAGTTATATTAGCACTGTCCCAAAAGCATAGTAAAAAATAGGAATAAAGAAATCAAGAGAGATATTAGAGGTAATTGAATCTTTAATATTAAAGATGAAATGGTGGCCCCTCCCAGACTTGAACTGGGGACCTAACGATTCTGGTTACCCACTACTTTCGTAATGGCCTGGACTATATCATCACCCTAGATAACTTTATCTGTGGGGTGTCGGACGCTAATGATGTATTACACAGCAAGTTCGTGCTGAACCATCTAGTCTCTGAACCTTCTCCAAACGCTTTTGGAGCTTGGCTGCTGATTAGCATGTTTAAATAAACGAAGCCTTCCAGCAATTCATCCGATTTTCCATATGCCATTACTGACATAGGTCACAATTTCTTATGAGTCGTGTGCTCTAACCAACTGAGCTAAGGGGCCAAATTTTCATTTTAAGTATGCACTTAAAAATAAGTGGAAATACTAACGGAATTACCGTTTAACTTCAAGGCATTGCACCTTTTCTTTGCCCTTATAAGTACACACCAAATTCTTATACCACATAAGAACTGGGGACCTAACGATTATGAGGCCCAATAGACGAGATTGGAAGCCTGCAAAATTAGCAGCTATTAAAGTGGTCTACACCATGTGCTTACCAGTATTTCCACCACATCTATCTCGTTCGTGGTGGATTCCCATTTTGTGCGTAGTAAGGCTTAATTTTGGACAATTAATTTGCTTTGGTAAGCATAAGCCTGTACCACTTTAAACAATGAGTTGTGGCATGATGGATACGCCAAGCTGTTCTTTGAATTTGGGGCTCAATAACTCGATACGGCTATAAATCCAGTCTACTAACTCCTCGCCAGTCATAATCTTAATATTGTGCTCAGCGGCAAAGGAAACAGTAGAATCTTCAACATTACCCGTAGTGATGACCCACTTGTCATGATGTTCATCTTCATCAATTGAGATCAATTGCTTTACTGCCCAGTCGCTTGTACTTCCCTTGTGGTGCTTAACTTGAATGAAGACTCTATTTGAAGACACTGGATCATTTCGAGTTGCGGTAATATCTATATCAGATATGTCGGAAGATTGATTTTTAGCTTCTATTTGTGCAGTGTAACCTTCAATCTCCAGTAACTCTTTAACTAGTTGCTCAAGACCATATCCGCCACTTTTTAACTTGGTGTTTCCATTAACCAAGTTCGTAAGAAGGTTTGCTTTAAATGATTCCGTTTTTTCATCTTTTTTTTGCTGAAATATGCTGTCAAAACATACCTTATTATCAGTTTCTAATTGATATACATAATCGGATATTTCATCACGAAACTCATTTAATGAAGCAATAGACATCCTGATTTTTAGTCTGCTTTCTAGACCTTGAGATAACTTTGATCGTGGAATTCTAACAGCGAAGCCTTGTTCATTTTTGAAATAATCAACGGTAATTCGGTTTTCGCCATATTGGATTCCTTCGGCATAGCTTTTTTGCCCTCGTACCTTGCCAATCACTATTGCCCTATATACAGGGATAACGACCACATCACCTTTTTTCAATTCATAAAATCGCTTCATTTGGTTTCTGTGTCGGCCAACAGTTATGCCCTTACTTGCAAGGTAATTACAAATAGAGTTTATTGAGTCAAACGCTGAAAAATTTGCCTGTCCCCAGCCATATCCCGCTAAGTTGTCGGCGATTAATTCATGAGGACTTCTGACGAGAACAATATTTGAAAGACCGGTCATTTTAAGCCACTTCTTTTTTCTTTGTTTTTGTAAAGTTTACTATTTTCACAGGAACCATCGCTAAGCTAACTCTTTTATATTTCAATGTTTTTCGCAAGCGTTCATAAGTGAGTTTCAATTCATACTTAGCCATTAGGGGTAAGCTTTCTTTTGTAGGTTTTTCCTTTTTATCATCGTAGAGAAGAAACATCTGAACTTCATAATTAGCACCCACAACATCTTCAGTAGATGCCTTAATGTGCTGTAGAAATTCATCGCTTTTAAGGTGTCCTGATTTTTCAATGAACTCCCTAATTTCTTTAAGAAATACATCATCAGTTAAAAAGAATTCACAATAAAATCGAGTTTGAGAAAATAAATAATTTATTGAACTACAACCACCATATTTTTTGACTTGAACGATACGAGCTATATTGTTATCAAGCTCTAGTATGTCGCAAAACTCCTTGTCTTTTCTGGCTAGGCCAATTTTAAGTTTTGCAGTATCAAATTTAATAGCATTTTTGTTTACTTCACAATACTTGTCGTTGAATATGCCTTCTCGATTCTGGCTGCTTTGAATACAAGATATATCAATACCATTAAAATGTTCAGCTAGAGTATCTTCTGGAAGGTCATTCGTAATAAAATTATTTAAAGCAGAATAAAAGTCAGTATCAACCTGTCGCCACTCACCTAATGACAATATGTAGTACTGAGAATCATGCTGAATTTCTGCAACAATACAGGAATACAAACTCCAACAGACATTACCTAAGATCTTGTCTTCATCATGAGAGTACGCGTAAACCTTTTTGGTATTAAGGGATTTAAGAGTAACCTCGTCTTTCGATTTAAATATTGCTTGAGCTCCATGGTACAAATCTTCGATTCTAATATGCGAGACTATGTGATTGTTTAACTTTTCTTTATTCGAGTAAGAAAAACTGTACTCGTCATCGGATAAAAACTCTGGAATAGCAAAATGTATTGTATCTAGTTGTTCGCTTTTTAATTTGTCTATGAGTAAGTTATCTAGGGTTTCTTGAGTTTCTTCTGTAACAGGTGAGAGGTTGGGGTAGTTTGGAAACAACTCTTTATATGCTTCTGAGCCATAAGAATTTACAAATTCATCGAGAAAAGCAATTAACCTTTCCCAACTTAGCTTTTCTTCGCCAATGATTTTAATTGTTAGGCAGTCTTTACCTTGTAATGTAATATTCTTATTATCTTGGATGTGAGCAGATATGTATCTCAAAAACTCTATTTCTGACATACCAAAATCAAAGGAGTTTGAAGGTTTACTCAGTTGGCGATCAATAACTTGGGTTGTGTGTGATTGTATTGAGCTTTTAGCTTGACGAACTTCTTCGTTGCCGCACATGTTCATCGCAACTTTGATACCAAAGTCAGGCTCAAACTTTTTCTTATCAAGCCAGCTTATGCCTCTAGTTCCAAATGCAGCTGCGTATACGCGATTGTCTTTTTCGATTAATAATAGCCCACTTGGGCGCTCAGAACGGGGTCTGAATTCAAGAAGCTGCCCATCCTCCAAATTTTCATTTATAAAATCTATCCAAGGGGGAGTTTCATTGGCTGGATTTTTGACCTGCTGGCAATAAAAAACACATTGATGATCGGAAACAGTAAACTGTCTGATTTTAAAGTTATCGTTATCTTGCTCTGGAAGCTTGCCACTTTCTATAACATCAGCAAATGATTTACCTGCTTTTGATAAATACAGTGTTATTTTTCCTAATTCGCACTCCATTGAAAAATCCCTCTTAGTAGATCCAAGATACTGATCTATCAGAATTAGTAATAAAAAACAAATTACGGCATTTTTTTGTTAACGGTCATACTTAGAGCTAACACTTTCCCTAATAGCACATAGTTCAATTCAACTAACTCTATGGATTTACAGGGCTTTCTTAGCAAGGCATACTTATACTTTATAAGTAAAGGTGTGATTAGTATATCTATCGAGTTTTTACTTTTGCGCTTGTAACCCTAATAAACTCAACATAACATGACTTAAGCTTTTTATCTTTATCAGCTGAGTCAGGCGAAAATAAGTTAAAAAATAATGCAAAATTCTTTTTGTCTTTTCTTAGGTCACCTGTCCAATCGAAATACTTCGAACTTCGTAGTAAAACTTCAGCAAATAGCGCGTCATTTACAACTCTTACTAGGTTTTCACAAACTAGCCCAATCTCTTGTATAGCTGGTAGATCTACATGTATTGGTTTTTCTAGGTATGTGTAATGCTCATCCAACCCAAGAGCCATGGCGTTAGTAGAGCCTAAATGTCCTGAACGATGGACAACACAGTGTCTCAGATGCCCAACAATATCGAATTCATTAAATATATCTGTAAGCTCTTTATACTTGTTATCATTCAGGCTAATACCTGTAAATTTATTGACAGTGTCTTTAATATTTTTACTGCTATGAAATGAAGTACTTTCTAATAATGCTTCAGGCAATAAAGATGTATGATGATACACCGCTGCACCATAAGGAAGCATGTGTTTATAGCTTAGCTTTCGACTGTGTTCGTCGATTGATATTAAGCGCCTGATTACGCAGCGGAAATAACTTTCTACAGAGGATACGAAACCTAGAATTAGCAAGTTTGAAAGTTGTTGCCATTCAGCGCTTTTTTCGGCAGCTAGTGACGTATAAGCACCAGTAGTAGGGTTTAGTAGAGAAGCCCCTAATAGTCTTAAATTATTTTGCTTTTTTGCATTAAACAGATCAATCGGAGACTTATCTTCCTCAATATATTCATTATCGAAGAAACTGATGGACTTTATGCTTGAAGACTTTCGTGTGCCAGATATTGATGGGTTGAATGTTTGTTTTATTTTCGCCATTAATATAAAAACTCATTGGTCCATGAAACTATTTTGTTAACGATTCTCTCTGAATGAACCTTCCCAACTCCCTTTATTCGCCTAAGCTCGGCAGCAGTATCACTTGACGATATTACGTCTTCGATAGTTTCATACGTAGTTTCTGCAATAACTCTCTTTTGAAAAGGTGTTAGTGGAATTTCTAATAATTTTTGCGCCATACACTTTTTGAAAATAGAACCATCAACCAATTCACTGCCACAGATATGGCAGAATTTCTGCCCTTCAGCAATTCTTTGTGATTGACATGAAGGACATGGAGGCAAATTTAAGACTAATGAGGAAATGTCATCATTTGAAAGTAATTTATTAAACTTACGCCTTACGGGTTGCGGTGGTTTCTTGTTATTTAAAACATCTAATATGTCAGAAGCTTTAAAGCCTCGGCTCTTAATTATTGATTTTGTATTAACTAACAACGATATATGCGGAATGAATCTTCGAAGCTTTCTTCCAGGCCCATGGGAAACTTCATCTTGCTCATAAAGTAACCCTGCTTCAATAAGAAATTTAATCATTCTTTCGGCCTTATTATCGATATCCGATATACCTATCGATATGACCTTTTCCTCTGACTGAGTCTTTTCGTAGTTAAAAGCTTTTACTTCACTGAGAATTGAGTTTAAAAATGTCTCTCCAATATTAATAATTCCAGTAAACTGACTCAGCTTTTGGGATATAGATTTATATTCCTCAATGATATTTTTACATTTTTCTTCAAGTATTGAATTAAACTTTGATTGTGCAGTTTTCCGATCGGATTCAATGAATGATCTAATAAACATAATGTAAGCTCTTGGTATTCCAAAAGAGCAGAACATTAAAAGCTGTTTCATGTCATCGTCTATTGTTAGATTATCACTAAACCTTGCAATAATAACGGCCTTCATGAAATCAATATATTCAGGGTCGGAAACATTTAGCCATAACGGAACTCTTTCAGCATCTTGCCCCAAGTGAAATCTTGGACCATATTTAGTAGAGCCGGGGTAAACACTTGCTTTTGGTGAAATTTTTGTACTTTTTAAGCTTCTAAAAATATCAAAAAACTCTACTAAATAGTCATTAGTTAAAGTAAGTGCAGCGTCATCTAATAATAAAATAGCTCGTTTACGATTTGTGTGAGATAGAACGCTTTCTATATAATCCTGAACGGTTCTGACATTTAAAAAAGAAACTAATTCTTTATATTCTTCAGAGTAATTCTGCTTTTCAATATCAATTACAAAGCTTCTTAAATCCGACTCGGTGAACTCTATATTCTGGGGTAATATTTTATATTCTTCGAAGCAAGCTATCACTATTTTTGCCAGTACCCATGAGTGAAATATGCTGATAGCGTTAGAGCTTTCATGAAGGTAGGTTTCTAGCCGTAAATAGTGGTTGAAAGTAACGTAAATTGACAAAGGTTTGGAGTTGTCATTTACGCAAGAGTAATGAGCAAAGCGCATCTGATGTGTTTTGCCAGTTCCCCTTGGACCTGTTATTAATTTTGCACCAACTTGGATCAACTTCTTTTGAATATTGTTGAAGTGCTTACTAGTTACAGTCCAATCGTTAAGCTTTTCGAACTCCAAATAATCTGCACGCTCTTCAAATTCAGCCTGCTCTAATGCATCTTCAATTTTATTTTGTGCGGACTTATAAACCATCACGATCCCTAAAACCTATTACTTAGTTAGCAAACACTATTCTTTGAAGTATCCTTTTAGCCAAGTTAAGGCGAGCTTTTTATCTTTTTCTGGAATAGCTTGCAAAATAGCTACAGTGTTAATTTTACCTGTTTGATCATCCCAAAAGTTCTTTTTAATTACATTATGTCTACCACAAAGTAATTGAAAGTTTTCTAATGTGTGTTCACCCTGATCATTATCAGCATGCGCAGTCTTATGATCAACTTGTAGTTTAACAGTACCACCGCCTATTGGGTCTATATCACCTTCTCTCAGGTTGCAATCAGGATGAGAACAAATGGGGTTAAGCTTAAGTAGGTCTGCTTTTATTTTTTTATTGATTGCTTTTCTGCTTTTAGCCGTTTCGCGTTTTTCAGCATTTGGCATGACATATTCGCTAACTGTTAGGTCCTTTGTATCTCTCCATGACAATACTGTGTAACCTAAATCTGTTCTCAGTTCAGAAAGTCGCTGATGCCAATTCTCGGGAACAACACCTGTATCTGGGTTGGTGGCGACTTGTTGAATTTGCTCTCTAGTTACAATTACTCCCAAATTATCTAAGAAGAACTGCTCAATACGTTTTCTAATACTACCTTGTGTATATTTTTTATTAACTTTGTTTAACCGGCTATACTGCAAAATTTCATTCCTTGATAAAGTAACATATACCAAGATGTTATCGCGTCGCAGTTTGTGCGTAAAGATCTAGTTGTATCGATATTGATGAAGTTTAGTAATTAATTGGCTCTGATATTTCAGAGCCAATTAATTATTTAAAACAATAAAAAATTTTAATTGAAGTTGTGTACAGAAAACTTGTAATTTGTATCAATATTAGAAATGTGTTTTAGCCTTTTTTCTGTGATGTCTGATATAAGATTAAATCCCATTTTTGCTGCGATATGGGAAGGCGCTATAGATTCGTCTTTCTCAACTAAAATGACTTTGCGTTTACCACCGTCGATACAGTTCAAATTATGTGCTGCATGAGCTGTGGTGCCTGTTCCAGCAAAAAAATCTAATATTAACGAACTATCAGAAGTGTGTGAAAACAGAAGGTCTTCGATTAACTCAATGGGCTTCGGGGTTTCAAAGACCTTATCTCCATAAATGTCTTTTATTTGCTTGGTGGCTCTTTCTGTTAAATATCGGTTATCACTCCACAAGCTTCTTATTTTGGTTCTCTTTTCTGCTGTACTATAGTTTTTAACATATATGACACCATTTGGACTAGCGTATAGCTTCCAAGCCTCATTTTTCGCTTTATCTTTACCCCAGAGCCAGCGACGCTCTATCCCTTTGCTATCAAGAGGATATACTTCTTTTAGATTGCCCGTAGTATTTTCTGTAAATACTTTTCCTTCATCATTGTAATATAGTGGGTAAAACATGTTGGGCCGGTCTTCTCGTCTACTAGCGTCACCTTTTTTCCTAAATAAACCATCCACTTTATAGCGCCCATATTCATCTTCTTTATCATATTTTGAAGCGTCATCAGCCATTCCAAGTATTTTGCTTTTGCTAGATTTACCGTATACAAGGACATATTCATGGTTCACCGCTATATTTTTTTTACTACCTTTTCCATTCACGCTTCTGCAAACAGCTATATTACCGATAAAATTATCTTCTCCAAAAATAGTATCAAGAAGAATTCTTAGATAAGGCTGTTCATAATCATCAATACTAACAGTGATGATCCCTGTGTCTTTTAAAAGTTCACGCGCCCAAACAAGCCTTGGCAACATAAATGACATCCATGAAGAATGAGAGCCAAATAAGCCGCTCTGCTGACTCACCCTAGTATCATTGTAGATGAATGAATTAGTCGTGTTATAGGGAGGATCTATATAGCAAAAATCAACGTTATTTTGCTGTGATTCATACAGCGATGTCAAGACGTCTAAATTGTCGCCGCAAAACAGAGTGCAATCTGCTTTTAGATCTAGATCATTGAGATTCTTTATTATTGAGTCAAAATCCAAGTCAAGCTGCATTTCTAAGCCGAGAGATGCTGCTATGTTTGCTATTTTCGAATGTACTACTGAACTCATTTCTTCTCCTTAACGTCCGAGGCATTATATCTCGCGATCGCAAATAAAACTAAATTTATAACTAACAAAAGGATGCCAACTATAAAATTTTTTGCTTAACCTATTGAGCAACCTTCAATTATTAGATGGTTGTAGATGTTGTAAACGACCCTCAAAGACTGGACGGTATACATAGTTGTGTAAATAGGGTGTAAATGCATGTCCATCTATAAACGTAAGAATTCAAGGTTCTACTACTGTGAAATCAATATCAACGGCAAGACGTTAATTCGCAGTACTAAAACTACTAAAAAGTCACTAGCATTGCGCTTTGAGAGTCAACTACGAGAAACGTTGTATAGGCAGCACGTATTAGGTGATAGACCGATTATCACTTTAGCTGAAGCAATACTGGAATACGCAACTAGCAAGAGTGGCTCGGTCAATCAACAAAACCTTGATACACAGATTAGAACGCTGAATGCTCAACTATCCCGTGTGTATTCACTCCAAGCTGATTTACATGGCTTAAATGGTGGTCACTTAACGAGGTTGGTATCGCTTAGACGCAAAGATGGGGTTACAGAAGGCACTATCAGGTTAATGCTTACCACTTTAAAAGGGGTTGTTAATTGGTCAAAATCAGCCGGTTACTTGCAACCAGAAAATCTTGTAATACCTAAACTACGTGTTAATAATCAACGAACTAGAACCTTGTCTAACCATGAAGAAGTTCAGCTACTCGAACGATTGAAACTGAACAAAAATCCAGATGATTATGACCTGGTAGTTTTATTGCTGGATACTGCGGCTAGATTAAATGAAATCCAACAATTACATTGGGAATCTGTCGATTTAGAAACAGCTGAACTTCACTTGTGGCGAACTAAAACAAATACGGCATCTGTCCTAAAACTTACAGAGCGTTCATTAAATATTTTAAAACGTCGATACGAATCGAGTACCCAAAAAGAACTCGTATTCCCATCAAAAGCAGGTGGCTTACGCAGAACTACACCTAAATCAATTCAAAACGTATATAAAGAGCTTGGTTTGGAAGGATTTTGCACTCACTCCATTCGTCATACAACAGCGTCCAAACTAGTTAAAAACGGTATGAGCTTATTTGCAGTTTCTAAACTTTTAGGGCACTCAAATATTTCAATGTCACAGCGCTATTCTCACTTGGAGCAAAAGGCTGTAGCAAATCAAGCAGTTGAAATTCTCAATAACAATTAATAACTTAACTTGGCACTGAACGCTGATAAAAGTTTCGCCGAGATTTGGTAAGCCCGTTGAACTCAAGCATAAATAACTATGAAGCTAAACGACTCGGTAAGAGTCAATTTGATAGGATTTATGATTATGAGTGTATTTAAAAGAAACGGTGTTGGTAATTATTACATCCAGTTTAATTTCAACGGAAAAACTTACTGTAAAAGCTCAAAGACGACCAATAAACGTACAGCTGAGCGTATGGAGCGAGAATGGCGAGATGAACTCCATAAGATTGATGAATTAGGAGAACGACCAAGAATTACATTGCGTGATGCGTTGAATGGTTACCTTAACGAAAAGCAAGGTACTGGAAGCCAAAATTATGCATTTTCCAATGTCAAAACAGTAACAGAGCGAGTTAATGTCGATGTTTACGTAGACCAGATTCGTGACTCAGATTTAACTAAATTTAAGGTGTCTCGTGAAAAAGAAGGTATAGCACCGCAAACAATTAAACATAACTTTCAAGCGATTAGAAGTGCTGTAAATTGGGCTAAAGAGCATGGTTACAGTGTGAAAGAAGTTTCGTTCCCTAAAATTAAGTTACCTAAGCATCGTTTACGTTACTTATCCCACGAAGAAGAAGCAAGGTTGCTTACCGAATTAGACCCCAAACGCAAACGCCCGTTTCGCCCTGATTATGAGTACAGAACAGCGGAAGAAAACCGTCGATATCAAGATAATTACGATTTGGTTGTCTGCCTTCTAGATACTGGAGCGCGATACTCAGAAATTGCAGCTATTAAATGGGATTCAATAAATATTGTCGAAGGTACATTAAACCTATGGCGACCCAAGGTTAGAAACGAATCAATTATCTACATGACAAACCGTGTTAAAGAGATTTTTAAACGTCGATTTCAAAATCGGTTATCTGAAGAATTTGTATTTACGAACTCAACAGGACAGCCAAGAGGTTATCAAGCCAAGGGGATTAGAGCGGCTATAAAACGAGCTGGTATTGAGAACTTCAAAATTCACGATTTACGTCATACCTGTGCAAGTCGATTAGTACAAGCTGGTTTAAACCTTTATGAAGTAAAAGAAGTGCTTGGTCACACAGACATAAAAACCACTCAAATTTATGCACACCTTGAACGAAAAGATATTACAGCTAAAGCACGTGATATTTTGGAACGATTACAACCAAATGGAGATAACCATGTTGCTAAATGATGTTTTACATGAATCATCAGCTGGCTGGTGGAATAAGGCGCTGTATATACTTGATAAACTGTTCGGTTTCGAATCTGGCGGTAATTCAAAGCTGAAGCGTGTTAAACAAGTGTTTGATCAGAAATCAGGAGAACATGTTATTTACTTGGAATATCGTGTTAGAGCCGCTAATCAGTCACCAATACAAACACATTTGAACAGTAATTCAAAAGTGAAAGTTGATAAAAATAAGAAGGGTTCAAAGTAACATTTGAACCCCATTCCCCCAGCAATATAAATGTCCGTTTGCCAGACGGGTATTGTCCGAAGCTTTACAATACCAGCCAAGTAATACACCGTCTGTTCTTCTTGCTTCAATACGATTACCAACATCAGTAATTCGTCCAATCAGTTGTCCACTAGGTAATCGTATTTGTTTCTCAATCATCATAAACATCTCATAATTTAGTTAATTAATCATCAACAAGGGTTAGTTGTTTTTCAACTGTTGCTGGATGCCCAGTTAAGCGTAGATACTAAAATAAGATTTATGGAGAACTATTGTGGATATAATCAAGAGTGAATCAACGGAAACCAAGATGGATAAAGCCACACGCGTTTATTTGAAAATGAGAAATCAGGAAGGTGTCAGACGTAAAGATATTATTTCTGAATTTATTAACACTTGTGGTTTAACTCCAGCTGGGGCTTCAACGTATTACCAAAAAATAAAAAGTAAGCAAGTTAAATGATATACAGACCAAACAGACCACTTTTCAAGTAAAAATATATAAAAACTAATTCAGCTTATAGTTTTTACAATATTGTCACCTGAAACTTGGTCTGTATCATCTGCTAGCTTTTAGAATCAAAGCCCTACTACTGATTCTATGTTCGGGTCGTGTAATTTAAGTGAGATATACGTTGTAAAATCGCTTATTGATACGCCATTTACTACTAAACTACCTTTATTATCTTTACCGATTTTGTAGCCTTTTTTACGGAGTTCTTCTTTAAAATCACCACTAGTTGGTTGTGGGTAATTATTCTGCTTACACCAGATAAAAAAACCATCACGCAGTTGATTATAGCTTGCTTGTAAATATAGGGCGTCTTTAATTGATACATTTTCAGTACAACTGTCGGTTAAAAACTGTGCAACTTTATCAGATTTACGTCGATAACCATCTTGTTTCGCTAAAAGTTCTTCAGGTACATTGAGTCCTTCGTTTAGAAACATTTGAGCACCTTTTACCATCCAATTTAAGATGCCAGCACCTTCTTCTTTAAACAGTGTTTCTTTGAGCTTTGGATCTCGTTTGTTATCAGTCACGACATAATCAAATGGTACTATTAATAATCGCTCCCATACCGCTGGATCTTGAGGTATATCCAATAGGAAATTTGTTGATAATACTGGTGTAAACATTGGTTGATAAGTAAAGGGTTTACCGTGCGGAGAGCGAGCAACCACTTTACCACTGCGTACACACGACTTAATCATAGCACTGTCAAGTTTGTCACCACGGCTTGATTCATTCATAGATACTAAACGTTTTGCAACAAGCTCCGCTTTAAAGTACTCCTTGTTATTACGCCTATCGGTAAAGATATCGGATTCAGTTTGCTCAGCGTAATCGGCAAGTATTTGTACCAATAAATCAATTAAAACGCTTTTACCGTTAAGCCCTGAGCCAATTAATATAACGAACTTATCTTTATTGGTAATGCCCAATATCATTTGCCCAACAAGCCGCTGGATGAATGCTACCATTTCTTTATTGCCCAACATAATTTCACTGACAAACTTTTCAAAGCGCGGACAAGTAGCATCTTTATCAAATGAAACAGCCATCGATTTCATCATCAGATATTCTGGTTTATTAGTAATAAAATTACCATTTCTCAAATCTACAATTCCGTTTTTTACGCCAATGTAATGCGCTTTACTATCAAAGGTTGCTAGTGGCACTGTAATTCCTTTTTGCGCTTTAAATAGCTCACGTATGGCAAATATAGTAGTTTTGCTTTGTACCTTTTTACAGTGCTGTACTAACTCTTTAATACGTGCTTCAACCATCCTGATAACAGGCTTAGTATTGAATTCATCACCGAAGCTTTGAAGCTTCTTTTCTAATTTTCGATAGACAGATAATTCCTGTTTTCTTCGTTGCAACAACAAGTCTGCTAATCGAATTGTCGCTCCATTAACGTCTTGTTGCCAACGCCCATCATGAAAAGCAAAATTACCAAGCTCATCTACCCAAACAACTTTATTCTCTACTAAATTAACTTGAAGTTTTGCATTACCAGAATCTGTATAATCAAACTCTGGATCTAAATAGCAAAGCTCCCTTATTTGATTAAAATCTAGTTTTTCAATGGCTTCCAATTGACCTGATATTGCCAGTGATAACGTATCGCGCGGCTGTAAAGTCTCACTCATGATAATACCTCCGATAAAGTAAGTGGTTTATTATGTTTTCTTACTTGTGTAGGGTAGCTATAGGCGCTTTTGATCACTTGCATAGCTTCATCATCAGGGAACGGTGGAGTACACCTTCTGGCTGCTTCTAGAACGAATTCAATGAGTAATACTTGGTCAATATCAAATGCACGTAAGTGGCAGGCATAACGAAATAGGGTTTCATTGCGTTCTCCCTGAGACAAGCCCTGCATCACTTGTGTTGGATTAAACTTATCCGACTGTTTGTTTTTATGGCTCAGCAGTAGATCTTCCACCCAGCCAATAGGTTCTGCCATTGGTAAATCCGGATCATTAATTTCGTATTCGACAAGTTTGCCATTGATAACACTCGTAGAAGGTGCAGCAACGATATATCCGCCGTTACCACGAACATCAACGCCATCCAAACCACAAACTTTTGAGCCATTTGACACGTTAGTTTCAGGTGTCCACTTCACTGGAATATGGTAACCGCCTGTTGGTGTTTTAAACTGTAAAATTGGCGATTGACTAACAATCTTTCCATACCTTTCCTTGAGTGATTCTCGACCATCAACACCGTTTTTAACGTCAACATCAATGACGTTAAATTTTGATATTTCACCCGTTGCAAGACCAAGGTTGTATTTGCCACTGTTAAACCAGTTTTTTAGTGTGTTAATGTCCGTTGTTGCTTCATCTTGCCAGCCAGTGTTTAAAGGTGTCTTACCGTTTTCTTTTACCCGAAAAACATGAATACCCATGCCTGCAAAATACAGTGCAGCTGTAACTTTATTCATAATGATTCCTTAAAAGCACGCTGACGATATCAGCGTGCTTATCGTTTGAAGTTAATGACGAATGATACGAGCAAGATAAGTTAGCTCATTAAACAGCGTTTGGTGGTAGTCGGTACAAGGTTCTTGCCCAATGTACTGTTCTATTAACTTATTAATGCGTGTTGCTTTTTCGATTAAAGCGTGACCTTTTAATACACCTAAGGTTTGTGCTAATCGAAATACACCGGTTAATACTGCATGAGTGAACGGGACATCACGGTAGAGCCAGTAACAATCTTCTAGATTGCTAATCGATGCTTGTCCTTTAGTGTCAGGTATTTTGATATTAATTGGTTCTGACCGTGCAGGATCACAATCCTCTACTTGCATTGTTTGGTAACTAACTTTTTTATATGCCACCAATAGTTCACGCTGCTCTCTATTGATAATCGCAATTTCACCGAAATCACCGCCCTTAAGTGCTATTGCGTCAACACAAACATCATCACTGACACCAATATCACCAAAGATATATGCAATGGATAGTGGCTGCTTTTGCCAAACGTAATTCTCTAGATATTTCATATTAAGCCTCTGCATCATTAAGTGTTTGCGGATGAGTAGGCGGGGTGTAGTCATAAATTATAGGTGCAGCTATCACTGACCAATTGGGTGACTTATTTTGTAATAAGCTTTTAATAAAGCGGTATAGGTGACCTGTAACATAAGCGAGTCTGTCAAAATAAATTGACGACGTTTTATCTTTTGCCGCATCGCCGATAGTTTCTTGATACAGTTTATTGCGAAGTATCATTTTTCTTGCTTTTGCTGGTGTTAAGCATTGCCATAATTTAAAAAGGCCAAAATACACGTCTTGAATGATTTTAGGGTTACTGCAGTGCTTAGCTAGTTCATCTAGGTTTTCATAGCTTTGCCAGCTTTCATCTTGTTTTACTGTAAAACTAAGGCCATTATTCGGTAGAAGTAGAATGTTAATTTCGTGTGAGCAATTATCGACAGGCATCAGTGACACCATATCAACAGCAAAACTCATATCAATCGACGAAATAACAGCTTCTTTGACTTGGTATTGCCATGTTTTGGGTATATTGAGTTCTTTTTTCATTTCAATTCCTTAAGGGCGCACTTGACCATAGAATGGTGCTCGCCCTATACATTTAGATGTTTAGTTAAAAGTTTTGGTTAACGGTTGAGTGCTTGGAGGTCATAATCACTTGGCTTGTGATCAACCAGTAGCGACCAGTAATACCGACTGTTGGTATATAAGGCTGCAGTCATCCTTTGAATTTCATAATGGAGCCACTGCGCTTGTTTCTCGTGCGGTGAAGCAGGTATGCGTTGTATAAACCCAAGAACAAAAGCGTGGTCTACTTCGATTAACTTGAGTATTGCTTGCTTCTTCTGCTCATTGATTTTTGTAGATGCTTTAATACTTATTTTGCAAGCGAGTAAGATGTTTAAGCACGTTGTGGCTGAGAAATACCCAAATGAAGAAGTTGTAGGTAGTGTAAACGTATCAAGCTCCATTCCTCCTTTTTGATACCACGATTTAACAACGACGTACTCTAGTTGATTCTCAGTAATTACAACCGCATAAACATCTCTTAAATGATCAGCAGTAACGTACTTATCAGAGTGTTCGAGTTCAATAACTAACGAGTCTTTGCTTACGCCTTGAAAAATTGAAATATTAGCAAGTGTAGAGTCTTTAATTAGACTAACTTTCCAGTTAGACATATCAGCGATAAAACCTGATGTTAGACTATAAGCCCTTTCACCGAGCTCAATTCGCTCGCCTGATAATTTGAACGTCTTGATCTGAGCTTTAATTGAGTTGTGGTATTGAACATTTGAATTAGACATTTAATTTTCCTTAGCTTCACTGACAGGCACTCGATGCAAAAGTGAAGCGTTTAAGTAGGTTTGTTTAGCGTAAAGATAATGAGCTTTACGCTTTAAAATAAAAATTAAGGTTTCACACAGAACCAAGTGGTACCTTCACTAAAAGCCGGAATTCCATGAACGTAGGGGTAATTGACACTGCCATCTGGCAAGATTTCTTCATAATCGTTACCCTTGGATAGTTTGATTTCTATACGCTCATCAGTAATGAATTTATTTTGGTTTACATGGCTGGAATTGTTCGTATGTTCAGTCATTTATACTTACTCGTAGTTTTTAGTTAAAAGAGTGGTTAAGCAGCCTTAACCAAGGTTTCGGTAGGTACAATAGAGGCAAAATCAGATTGGATTTTTTTACGACAAGGCATTTGTCGTAAAGCTTGGAAAAGGTATAAAAAAAGGTGGCCATCACCACCTTTTTACTTTTAACGGAATCTAGAATATCTCCGATTCTTTAAACTCGTAGTTGGTTACCATGTCTTTAAACATGAGAAGGCTTTCTGCCGTTAAAGTAATGCCGTCCATGTAAAATGGACCAACTTCCGGTCTTAGGTCAAATTCTAGCCCTGATTTAAGTTTGAGGTAATTGATCGCTGTCGAACCGTCTTCGCGAAGTTTGCAAGTAAAATCTTCAACTATGCTTAAAAAATCACCGAAGTGTTTTCTTGAAACAGGGTAACGTACTGCATCTTCATTTGAGTAATGGCTGTAGTTTCCTATTGCTGTTACATTTACATAGCGGAAGGATTCATTATGAAATTTGCAAACGGCTAATTCGCATGTAATTGCATCGTTAATTATTTGCTCGATATGCTTATCATGATGCTCAAAGGTAAGCTTTTGATTGTTAAACGGCTTTAGTTTCTTTTGAAGCTTCTTAGTGATTTTGTTCGGTAATTTCTTATGAGCAAACACAACCTTTAATATTAGCGCTCCAAAAGCACTAAAGACAAACATGGGTTCTAAATCACTGCCAATTAGATAATCACCTTTCTCTCTCTGCAGATATTTAATTGCTGGGTATTCGTTAAAAGCTAATGTATCATTTTTGTTAGTCATGAGACTTCTCCTTCGTAAAGACTATGGCTTGATTGCCAACAAAGGAGATGATCACTGCTATTAGGGCTACGAGCTTTTTACGACAGAGCAATTGTCGGAAAGTGATAAATTAAGATTGAGCTTTGCGTTTTTTATGACATGGGCAACTTTTATCTTTACATAAAATATGCCCCTTTTCTAAGGTGAAAGTTTTTGTTTTTTTATCGTAATCCACAAAATACTCTTGCTTCAGTTTGGCTAAAGCCAACTTGCCATCACTACCTTTAGGGATGCCCAATGTATTTTTAAAACGCTCTAATGCTTTTTCAATGGCGCTAACCTTAAGTTTTACAGACGGCACATGAAGATCAGTCCTTGAAAGTGAAGAATCAAACACTTCAGTAGGCTTAAAATAAGTAATTGCGTATTTGTCTGTTTTCGATGCCCAATTGCCTTCACCAAATTTACGGTCGTACTGAGATTCTTTACGGAGTTCAAACTCTATGCCACGGTATCTAAATGCTTCAGACTTGGGGTATTTAGCAAACACGTCATATAGGCCCACCTGTTCAAATTGCAAGCAACCAAATTCGTTTTTATCGCTTAATATTTTTTCTGCATAAGTAATCGATAGCTGAGTTGCTAGTCTATTTGATATATAGGGGTGTTTCTCCCATATAACAGCCATTAAGCGCTTACTATATTCATTAATAGCAACTTTAGGTTTACGAGCTTTTTCTTGAACCTTTTGAAAATACTCAAATTGAAGCAATGAGTGAAAGGTAGCATCCAACCATACTATCTGTGCTGCCATCGAGTTAAGTTTATATATTCGTTGTAGGTCAAAAGACTTCGCGTTAGCCATGTCAACGAGGGTTCTTATGATAAAAAACGTTACTTCACCGCCAGTTATAAAGTCATTGTCAATAAAAATCGCAAAATCAAAATCTGTAATTTGATTATCACCCCGAAGAACTTCAGTTACGATTGCTGTATACCTCTCTAGCCGTAACTCAAATTCACCAAAGTTAAATTGTTCAAGAAACTCGAACATATCAGCGATAAAACCTTCATCGAAAAAGCCATCATCTTCGCTGAGATAATCGAATATTGTATTTTTTATGGTACTTATAGGAAAGCTTAAGTCCTCAGGAATTATAACTTCAAAAGTGTTTGAAAATTCTCTGCTTTTTATAAAATCAATGTAATTCATAGACAGCACTCTTATGGGATCCTTACGCAGATTTTACATGAATAGACCTTGAAGTCGTTACCTGATAAGTAGAATAAAGTGAGCGGATCTGGATATCCTTTCAGGTGAAATAAACTCTGCACCAAATTATTCGGGTTCAGGCTAAGCAGGTGGGCTTTCTATGAGCTTTTGAGGTTTTTTACTGCTTGCTCAATTTTTGAATGCAGCGAATTAAGTTGGTCATTATCCAATAGCTCAATACCAGCAATGTTCTCCAAAATTAATCCTATGTGTTCACCAATATCATCATCGTTATGGATATCTGATTCAATTAGCATTTCAGCGATCTGGTTAATTTGTTTCTGCGTTAGCATGGTGCCTCCTTGAAAGTATCAGTTAACTTTCTTGCACCTTCTTGCAAGAGACAACGGGAGCACAGTAAAAAGGCGTCATCTAAATAAAGAAATTGGCTGTTGCCAACAATAGGTTAATCGCTGGATGGTAATTGGGTCTAAATTAACCAACAGGTGAAGTAATGAGTCAATCAACACTAGCAAAACTGAAATGTACAGCCCGCCCGACTATTCCAGCTATCGAGCCTATTCAAGTTAAACGCGAAAAACTGATTGCCCGATTAAACGAACAACGTGCTATGGCTGCTTGCTTATTGGAAAATGAGGTGTATACCGCTTATAAAGAGGTTTGGATAACCGATGGTATTACCGGAGAGAAGAAACGAGTAAAGCAACCTAAGAAGCTAAGACAGTGGTTCTATCAAGTGAATGATACTTGGTTCTTTGAAATAAAGTATGGCAACAAGTCATTGGAATTACAGAAAGGTAAAGTTGCGATTGAAGTGGGTAAGCAAGAAAATTTACTGACAACAATCGACACCTTAATTCAGGGTGTTGAAAAAGGAGAGTTAGATACTCAGCTAAAAGCCGTTACTGGACCAAGAAAAGCAAAGGTCTAGGCGTGGCTATATTACGTGAAATAAGCTGTGTATATACCTTTAGGGAAGTAGATGATGACATTTTGAATGTAACACTTGATAGTCCAAAGAAGGTCTATCAAGTGTTTAAGCATTTGAAATATGAAACCAAAGAGCGTTTTATCGTGGTGAACTTGAACAGCCAGCATCAAATCATCAATTATGAAGTTATAGCGATTGGCACGGTAAATCAGATATCACTTCGTCCGGCTGAAGTATTGAGAACAGCCATTTTAATTAACGCACCAGCTATTATTCTAATTCATAACCATCCATCAGGTGATCCAAAACCAAGTCAGCAAGATTTTCATTTTACCGAACAAATTAAACAAGCCGCAAAGATGTTCAGTATCGATGTGCTTGACCATGTTGTTATTGGATATGAGCGTTTTGATAGAGCTGTTAGAGATTAAGCCCTGTTAAAATCAGGGTTTCAACCAAATTCATAGTTACTAAAAAATTACACGAATTTCGTTACTAGGGGCGATCCCCTATCAAACGTGACTACTTTTTAAAATGAAATTTAGGGAAAATTGAGGTGGTCCTAGTTGACCTTGGTCGGGATTGGCGACTTATCTGGTAAAACAGTAAAAAGATTATGGTCTTTCACCATACAGACCACATATTTAGTGGAGATGGTGGCCCCTCCCAGACTCGAACTGGGGACCTAACGATTATGAGTCGTGTGCTCTAACCAACTGAGCTAAGGGGCCACATTTTTAAAGCTTGGACTTGCTTTTCTACTCTTACTGCTCCTACCCGCTCATTATGAGTCGTGTGCTCTAACCAACTGAGCTAAGGGGCCATTGTATTAGCTTTTGCTAATTTTGAGATGCGTTTAGGAGGGTTAACTCACTAAAGCGGGTTGCAGTATAAAAAGTTTTTGTAACCTTGTCACTAGCAAAACTCTTTATTTTAAAAATCCTTAAACTATTTGCTCAAATAGTAAACTCTTTGTTTTTTCAACGACCTTAAAGCATGTCGATTGATTTCTAGCCTCCGACATTGTTCTAGATCAAATAGCTAAATCACTAAACTCGTTAAAATAGCCGCTCAATCAATTGCGGAGTGCTGACTGTGATAAATTTACCAAGCTGGGATCAATCTTTGATCAATAAATACAATATTTCAGGGCCAAGATATACATCTTACCCCACTGCGTTGTCTCTAGCTGATGGTTATAACCAACAAGATATGATTAACGCGATTGCGGCATCGAAAAGCCGTTCTTTATCGTTGTATATCCATATCCCTTTTTGCAGTCAGCTTTGTTATTACTGTGGTTGTAATAAGGTGATCACTCGTCATCAGTCTAAAGCCGATTTATACCTCGATAATTTAGCGCTTGAGATTGCTGAGCAGGCAACGCTTTTTGCTGATTATAACGTTGAGCAACTGCATTTAGGGGGTGGTACCCCAACGTTTTTATCTACAGAGCAAATGAGCCGCTTAATGGCGTTAGTTGAGCAGCATTTTAATTTTGCTGATGATGCTGAGCGCGGAATTGAGATTGACCCTCGCTCTTTAGCTGATGGCATGTTAGTACATCTGCGTAAGCTTGGCTTCAATCGTGTCTCGTTTGGTATTCAAGATTTTAATGATGCTGTACAGCTGGCGGTTAATCGTCCGCAAAGCGTGCAGTCAGTAAAAGGTTTAATTAGCGAGGCTCGTGAGCTTGGCTTTAAATCTATTAATGCTGATATGATTTACGGTTTGCCATTACAGACACCTGAAAGCTTTAAAGAGACAATTGCACAGCTGATTGAGCTAAATCCTGATCGCGTGTCTGTGTTTAATTACGCTCATTTACCAGATAGATTTGCAGCGCAACGTAAAATTAAAGACGCTGACTTACCTTCTGCTGGCGATAAACTTACTATGTTCAAAAATACACTTGAGCAAATGTTAGCGGCGGGCTATCAGTTTATCGGTATGGATCACTTTGCTCGTAAGGATAATGAACTAGCGATTGCCCAAAATGAAGGTAAATTACACCGTAATTTCCAAGGTTACACAACACATGGTCAGTGTGACTTATTAGGTTTGGGTGTGTCATCTATTTCGCAAATAGGCAATGCCATTTTACAAAACGAAAAAGAGTTGAAGCACTATTACAAAGCTGTGCAAGAAGGCTATGGCAGTGCAATCTGTAAAGGTGTTGCTTTAACTGATGACGATACTTTACGTGCAGCGGTGATCAAACAATTGATCTGCCAGTTTGAGCTGGATATTCCCTCAATCGAAAAACAGTTTAATATCAACTTTGCCAGCTATTTCTGTGAGGCATTGCAAGCACTGGACCCATTACTAGCTGATGGCTTGGTGTCTGTTAGCCAAGATAAGATCACAGTAACAGCCCGCGGTAATTTATTTATTCGTATTATTTGTATGTGCTTTGATGCGCACCTACAACAACAAATAAAGCAAACTCGTTTCTCACGAGTAATTTAACAACAAAAAGCAGAGCCTAGGCTCTGCTCATTAATTAGCTTAATTCAACGATACGTCGGCTTAATTAAATACTACGTTTTCGCTGCCTGGAGCTGCTTTAAACTCTTCAATGATACGTGCGCAATCGGCTTTAATCTCATCGCTATGCTGCTCTTCAGCACGCCAACGAGTGGTGTCCATTTTAAAGATTTCTTTTTTAGAGTACTTTTTACGGGCATCGTGCGTTGGCATGTCTTTTACAACTTCGTACATTTTGAATATGCCTGGGTAGCGCTCACTTAACTCAAACTCTTCTGCAAAGCTGTATTGAGAGATCAGCACCCAAATGCGTAGACAGCCTTCTGAGAACTCACATTGCTCTTCATTCATCGCACGGGCAATTAAATGAATGCTGTCGGCTAACTTTGCATTACGCTTTGCTTTTGAGTCAGCAAGCTTTAGCGCATACTCAGCTTTTTTCTTAGCGATAAGCTTATTTTGCTCTTTTAGTTTATACAGAAGTTGTCCTGCATAAAACGCAAGTCCTGCGATAATTGCCGCACCAATAACTATGGCAATAATCAAGGGTATGCTCATCGTTCATCCTCATCTTCGTCATCTAACCATTCGTTTGCTAGGTCATCAGATAAGTACTTATCGAAGTCAGATTCACCTTCATCGTATGAATCATCTTCAAAGTCATCTTCGTACTCGTCTTCGTCTTCAATACCTAGCAGTTCACATAACTCTTGGTGACGTGCGATACGACTATTGAAGTACTTAGCATCTTTACCTGTTAACAGCTCACCACGTTCGTGACGCTCAACAAGCTTTAATAAGCGCTCATCATTTTCTAATGCTTCTAGCTCTTGCTCTGGTGTTAGCTCTGGCTCATTAACTTTCTTAAGCTCAACCATTGGTTTTAAGTTACGTTTCATTTCAACTTTTGGTTCAGCTTTAGGTGCAACTAATGAAACTGGCTTTTTGCTACCAACACGTTTATCTTTCGGTTGGTTATTAGCCTTTGTGTTCTCTCCCTTTTGCACGTCAGGGGCGTTTCGAGAACCTGGTTTAGCACCTTTGGTCTTTTTAACTCGCTGCTCCTTCAACGCTCGCATCTCTCTAAGTTTTTCTTTACTCAGACGTACCGGGCCATTTGATGGAATTTTACGCGACTTTTTCTTTCTACTCATATCTTGATCGTCTCACTTAAGAGGTTGTGCACAACACCTTTAGCGGCATTGTAATGCTGGCATAACCAGAAGAATTCGGTGTGCGGATGTGGTTTGTCAACATGACGAACTGCGCACTTTTCATACCCTCATATCAATCGTGTTAAGTTATTTAGCAGCTAAATATTTAAGTCGATTGGTATTAGTACAAACGGTGGCTATTGTAACAGGACAAATAAAAAGGCGGTAGAGAAAACATCTCTACCGCCTACTAATCTGAGCGCCAATAATTTGGACACTTCTCCCTTCGACTTTTAGTCTTTATTATTTTTATTATTATTTTTTATCCATTTTGTTATTTTTAAACCTTCCGTGTAGCATTCCATTTTGTTTTTATTATTAAACTTCCGTGAGCTTTTATTATTCTCGGTCAATCCTGACACTTTTTTGTTATTTCCTTTAGTACATCAAACGATGTAACCCCCTAAAGATTTGCCGCAATCACTTTCCTTATTGCTTTGTCCTTGTTGTTTTTATTGTCTCAGCGACAGTGGTTAATTTACTCATTAATAATTTTGTTACAACTAATTTATATAACTTTTCTTACAGTCAAAAGATTAAAAAACGACAATTACCTTTTAAAACAATTTGTTATATTATAAAAAAAAATAAAAATAAGATTTAGCTCACATTGAAGTGTGGGCAATGTCTCACAAGGAAGTAAGAAATTTCGATGAGATAAATATGAAAAAAAAGCAGCTTGCGCTGCTTTTTTTACAATTTGTACACTTTAATGCCAATATTTACATTCGGCAATCAGACTTTAGTGTAAGCCACCTAAGTATTTTGAAAGAACTTCGATGTCTTTGTCTGTTAATTTTTTAGCGATGTCTTGCATCATGCCGTTTAGGTCATTATTGCGTGTACCATCACGGAATTTTTCAAGTTGAGACTTGATGTATTCTGGGTGTTGGAACGAAATCTTTGGGAATTTAGCAAGTGATGTACCGTTACCACGAGGACCGTGACACGCAGCACATGCTGGAATACCACGCTCTGCATCACCGGCTTTATAAAGCTGCTGACCCACTTCTACTACATCTTTAGGTGTTGAACCTTCAGACATATTTAAAGAAGAGAAGTAAGCTGCTAGGTCTTTCATGTCTTGATCGCTAAGCGGCATAGCCATACCACTCATTACTGGATCCATACGGCCTTCTTTGCCGCCAGACGTCATACCTAATTTAAACTCTTGTAATTGTTTATAGATATAATCTGCGTGTTGGCCTGCAATTTTAGGGTAGATATTAACCGGTGCATTACCGTCTGGGCCGTGACAGGCCGCACACGTTGCCGATTTCTCTTTACCTGCGTTTACATCGCCATCAAATGCTGTTGCGTTGCTTGCTGACAACGTTCCAAGCAATATAGTTAAAGATAGTGCTATTTTTTTCATGGTGAATTCTCTGTTTCCGACCCTGTATCATCTACAATATGGATGTTGTGATTTCTATATTCTACACGATAATAAATTCTCTGGCACGTTTTCTGCCCACTTTAAGCTCATAATTTATAGGGATTTGACTTAGATTAAGTTTCTATCTAGAAATTTTCCCACTATGTAACTAAATTTAGCACGCTTAAATACGCTTTTGAATGCTGCTTTAATAGTATAAAATACGCGTCTTAAGTGAATTTTAGTCACTGTTCAACATTATTTATAAAAGATTAGGAGAGCCTGTGCTCAAATCTCGTATCAAATACAATACTGCGTCCTTTGTTACTAGCGCACCTGACATCTCACGCTTGCCTGCTGATACGGGGATTGAAGTCGCGTTTGCTGGTCGCTCTAATGCGGGTAAATCAAGTGCCCTTAATACGCTAACTGATCAAAAGTTAGCACGTACCTCTAAAACGCCGGGTCGTACTCAGTTGATCAATACTTTTGAGCTTGATGCTGATAAACGCCTTATCGACTTACCTGGTTATGGCTTTGCGAAAGTGCCAATCGAAATGAAGAAGAAATGGCAAAAATCGTTAGGTGAGTACTTACAAAAGCGCCAAAGTTTAAAAGGGATTGTTATTTTAATGGATATTCGTCACCCACTAAAAGATCTTGATCGTGACTTAATTGACTGGGCCGTTGGCAGTGAGATCCCAGTACTTGCACTTTTAACTAAAGCCGACAAATTAAAACAGGGCGCACGTAAAGCACAAGTTTTACAAGTTCGCCGTGAGCTAAGTAGCTTGGAAGGTGATATTACTGTTCATGCATTTTCATCATTAAAAGGAACAGGCTTACCAGAAGTTGCTAAAAAGCTAGATGAATGGTTCTTAGGGCCAATTGAAGTTCAAACTCCTGAATCTGAAGAAGAACCAGAAGCTTAGGCCAAGTAATAACGCTTACCTAATGACTCTATAAAGTAGCCCTGCTCGTCTGAGCAGGCTATTTCAGCCCATTGATAATAAACATTTCTCGATACTCTTGCCGCTAACCCATGTGCTAACTGTAAATAAGGTACCTGCAGATTTTCAAATTTGCGTAATTGTAGTGGTTGCGATGATGTCACTAACCAAGTGCGTTGTAGATTATCAACACAGCATAAAGCCTGCCCTTGCTCGGTCTCTTCAAAATACCAATCAACAATAACAAATGGCACATCAATGACTGTAATCGCCATTTTCTCTACTGGCGTTTTTAAATAGTAAGTATTGGCTTCTTTACAAAGTACGGAGGCAAATAGTTTGACCATTGCCTCCCGTTGAATTTCGCTGCCAGCATAAAACCACACTCCTTGACCATTGATCTCAATAGGCAACTGACCACAATTGTCTGGTTGCCATTGATCAAAAGGTTTATCAGGCTCTGCAAGTGCAGCTTCTAGCTCGGCAAGCGACTGCATTACTTATCTTTATCGAGCGTCAAAGAAAAAGTTACAGGAACAGCTGTTGCAATAGATGGTAAACCAGCAAGCTTTTGTAGCTGTGCAATGCCTTCTGTTACTTTGAAATCATCTGCATTAATAATCACTGGTGAGAACGAAGAAACTGTCACATCACCATTGGGTGACATGTTTGCCAGTACATCAATCGTTAACTCTTTTTTATTGCCATGGAAGTCAAGCTCGGCTTTCAAACCAGTTAATACATGTTGTCCTGGCTTCAATGCTAATAATGATTTACTTAAATCAGCAGTTAAAACTGCATGAGGAAACTCAGCTGTTTCGAACAACAATTTAGTCATGCGCTCATTACGGATAGGAATTAGCGTTTCAACAGAGCTAAGATCGATCATTAACTTGAATTGACCTTGCTCATTCAACGTACCTGATACTTTTTTGAAATGATGCGCTTCAGCAATTGAATTCTTTTTGATAGATACAAAGCTAACCTTGCTTTGCTCATTGTTAACCTGCCAGTTTGCACTAGCAAAAGGAGCAACTAATAAACTTGATAATGATAAGGCGGCAAAGGCCACAGATTTAAACATAACGCATTCCTTCGAAGATAATAACAATCTATTAGATGGTATCACCTGCGTTAATTTGTGCAATGAATTGTATGATAAGAAGAGAAAAAACGGCTCGCTCAATAACAAGCGAGCCGGTATAGCAAACTGGGGAGAAGCTATCAATACGTTGCATCTTTTCAGATGCATCATCAACAGGATGTCCTACAGGATGAGGACGGCGCGGACTTTAACAAAGTCCGCGTTAAAAAGAAATTGCATCCGCAAAGAAAACGCTCGATTTGATAAACATATAACGAAACTCTAAAACTATCTTTTCTTGTTTACCTATAATTAACATTACATCAAGTGGTTATTTAAGGTATCGTTAAATTAATAAGAGAAAATAGCAGCATTATTAATACATGTTGATGGCAAAAACTTAGCACAAGAGTAAAAAGGAATGAAAAAATGCCTCCTAGCACTAGCTACCATCTTACTCATTTCGCTGAGCTTGCCCTGTCACGCGAAAAATAATAGCACTCAATACCCGATTGTTTTGGTACATGGGCTGTTAGGTTTTGATAGCCTATTAGGCGTTGACTATTTTCATAATATCCCTAGCACTTTATCGCTTGATGGCCACCAGGTTTTTGTTGCTGCTGTGTCAGCTGTTCACAGTTCAGAGTTTCGTGGTCAACAATTACTGGCTCAGGTTAATCATATTTTGGCACTCACGGGCGCAGAAAAGGTTAACTTAATTGGTCATAGTCAAGGAGCGCAAACGGTTCGCTATGTCGCTTCGTTCTCGCCTAACTTAGTTGCCTCTGTGACCAGTATCGGGGGGGCAAACTATGGCAGTACACTTGCTGATCTTATTCGCGAAGAAATAAAACCAAACTCACCATCTGAACATTCGTTTAAGCTAGTATTTGCAGCACTAGGCAGCATGATTTCGTTACTATCAGGTCACAGTGATTTACCGCAAGATCCGTTAGCAGCACTACATAGCTTAACCAGCCAAGGAGCCTCTGTATTCAATCAAAAGTACCCAGAAGGTTTACCGCCAACGGCATGCGAGCAAGGACAAATGCTTGCCAGTAATGGGGTGTATTATTTTTCGTGGAGTGGCACAGCAGCGCTTACCAATATTCTTGATCCAACCGACTTATCTATGCTGCTTGGATCAATATTGATCGTAGGTCAAGATGATGGCCTGATTTCACGCTGTAGTAGTCACTTAGGTCATGTCATTAAAGATGATTATAAGATGAATCATTTAGACGAAATCAATCAATTTATAGGTTTGCATCATTTACGCGAAGTCGACCCTGTTGAGCTTTATCGTCAACATGTAAAAAGGTTACAAGAGTTGGGGTTATAGTTAACGAGTAATGATTTATTTTTGGTTAAGTCGGGTCGCTAGAAGTGATGTTCTATATACAGAAGCGATCAGCTTTCAGCCTTCAGCGGTCAGACGCGCGAAACAAGCTTCACGCCTACCTGTAGCAGCGCCTTTATGCCGCGACCCTTAAATTGGAAGCTAGATTCGAGATAAATACGGTATAACGGTCAAGCGAATCGCTAACTTTTAGTCTGAAAGCTGACGGCTGATAGCTGACAGCTCTAACTTTCCCCTAGAAACTCGCTAACTTTCAGTCTGAAAGCTGACGGCTGATAGCTGACAGCTCTCATTTATTGCAGCTATTAGTGTGCTTGTTGCCAGTTGTCACCGCTGTCGGCTTCAACAATCAGTGGCACATCAAGAGTGGCAGCTTCTGACATTAGCTTACAGATTTCAGCTTTATAGTCGTCAACACACTCTTCTTTAATTTCGAACACTAATTCATCGTGCACTTGCATTAGAAGCTTCACTGACCCTTCAGCTTGTGCGTTTACCCACTGATGAACTTTAAGCATCGCTTTTTTGATGATATCAGCAGCAGTACCTTGCATTGGCGCATTGATAGCTGCACGCTCAGCGGCTTTGCGGCGAGCACCGTTACGGGCGTTGATTTCTGGTAAATGTAACCGACGACCAAAAATAGTCTCTACATAACCTTTATCAGCCGCTTTTTCACGGGTAGTTTCCATGTACTCAAGTACGCCCGGGAAACGCTCGAAATATTTATCAATATAATGCTGTGCTTCATGACGTGGTACATCTAACTGACGTGATAAACCAAACGCGGACATGCCATAAATTAAACCAAAGTTAACCGCTTTGGCTTTACGGCGCATATCGCTGGTAACCTCTTCAAGGCTAACGCCGAATACTTCTGCTGCGGTGGCGCTATGAACATCTAAGCCATTAGCAAACGCGGTAAGTAGGCCTTTATCTTGTGATAAGTGCGCCATGATACGCAATTCAATTTGGCTGTAATCGGCAGCGACAATTTTATGGCCAGGTGCAGCAATAAAGGCTTCACGAATACGACGACCCTCTTCCGAACGAATTGGAATATTCTGTAAGTTTGGATCCGTTGAACTTAAACGCCCCGTTGCTGTTACCGCTTGATGGTAAGAAGTATGCACACGCTTAGTGCGCTCATTCACCATTAACGGTAGTTTATCTGTGTACGTTGATTTCAGTTTCGATAAACCACGGTGTTCAATAATTACCTTAGGTAGCGGGTAATCATGAGCAAGTTCTTGCAATACTTCTTCTGCCGTCGACGGTGCACCTTTTGGTGTTTTCTTGATAACCGGAAGCTCTAGCTTTTCAAACAAGATTGCTTGCAGCTGCTTAGGTGAACCTAAGTTAAACTTTTCACCAGCCATATCATAGGCTTCTTGCTCAAGCTCTAATAAACGTTCGCCTAAACGCTGGCTGTGAGCTGCCAGCATGTTGCTATCAATTGCAACACCGGTACGTTCAATATCAGAAAGCACCGACACAAGTGGTAATTCAATGTCTTCGAATACCGATTTTAATTGGCTATCAGCATCAATTTTTGGCCATAACACTTGATGAAGACGAAGCGTTATATCTGCATCTTCAGCAGCGTATGGTGCGGCTTTTTCGAGCTCAATTTGATTAAATGTCAGCTGCTTTTTACCTTTACCTGCAATATCTTCGAAACTGATATTTTTGTGGCCTAGGTATTTAAGTGCCAGCGAATCCATATCATGACGGCTGCCTACACTATTAAATACATACGACTCCAACATAGTGTCGTACTTAATACCCTTTAACTCAAAGCCTGTATTCGCTAATACACTTTTATCGTATTTTAGATTCTGGCCTACTTTTGCCTTGTTTTCGTCAGCTAAGATTGGGCCAATTTTTGCCATAACTGTGTCTAAGCTTAATTGCTCTGGCGCATCTGGGTAATCGTGAGCAACCGGAAGGTAAGCCGCTTCACCGGCTTTAACCGCAAAGCTCATACCAACCAATTGGGCCTGCATGTAATCAAGGCTGGTTGTTTCAGTATCAAAGGCAAAAAGCTCGGCGTCATTTAACTGCGCAACTAAGGTATCAAGCTGCTCTTCAGTTAAGATTGTTTCGTAGTGCGCATCAGCCACTTTAGGTAGTTCGTTGGCTTCTGTTGGTACATCTAAATGAGTGTCAGCATCTTTAGGGTTATCAAGTAGCTCAGCTAACCAACGGCGGAACTCACATTCACCATAAAGTGCAATCAGTTCATCACGGTTTGGCTCTTGTAGTTTGAAACTTTCAAGGTCCGTTTCAACTTCAACATCACATTTTATGGTTGCCAGCTCATAGCTAAGTGGCAAATGATCAAGTGCTGCAGCAAGCTTTTCACCAATCTTGCCTTTGATCTCACTAGCGTGATCAATAACACCTTGTAATGATCCGTATTTTTGTAACCATTTCACCGCCGTTTTTGGACCACAGCCATCAACACCCGGAATGTTATCGACTTTGTCACCCATTAAGGCAAGGTAATCAATGATCAGCTCAGGTCCAACACCAAACTTTTCAACCACAGTTTCTGGATCTGAGATGCTATCGGTCATTGTGTTGATAAGCGTTACATGTTCATTTACTAGCTGCGCCATATCTTTATCGCCGGTAGAGATCAGCACATGGCGCTGTTGCTCAGAGGCAATACGTGCAAAAGTACCAATCACATCATCGGCTTCAACACCTTCAATACTGATAAGCGGAAAACCCATTGCTTTAATAATGTTATGTAAGGGCGCAATTTGTGTGCGTAAGTCATCCGGCATAGGTGGACGATTAGCTTTGTATTCGCTGTACATATCATTTCTAAAGGTTTTTCCCTTCGCATCAAACACTACAACCATATGTGATGGATCATATTGTTTGATCAAACTCTTCAGCATATTTACAACACCGTATATAGCACCTGTCGCTTCACCTTTAGAATTAGTAAGGTGCGGTGGCGAATGATATGCACGGAATAAATAAGAAGAACCATCAACAAGAATTAGTGGATTTTCAGGGATCTGAGCCATGGTGAAATTGGATCCTAATTGAATAACATTAAATTGTTTGTAAGCATGCCATAAGGCTATGAAGAAAACGACTGTGAATTATTAACCAACAAGCGTTTAACTCAATAGCAACCTGTGGATAACTATGTAGATAACGGACACAGTTAATCCTCCCAAAATGTAAAAACACTTAGGAAAGTTTTATTAAGACTATGTTTTTATTTAAAAAAGATAATGCGTGGTTCTTTTTTTATTATTTTTATCCGATGTGGAAAACGGTTTTAGCAGCGATTTACCTTGTGCTTATTCGATACCGAATTAACATCCCTTTTCATAACCGGAGGAGTATTCTAGCATAATGGATCAAAGATCATAGCGATCCTTTATACTTTTTTTTTCGTTAGCTATTTATGAAATGGCATAAACAGCCATTCATCATGCTTTGCGAGTAACTGAGCATCAAAAATTTTTTATTTTGTCGCCTGACTCGCATAATTGTTACACTAGCGTTAGTCACATTAAGGAGAGACAAAAAATGAAAAAAGTTGCTGTAATTTTAGCGGGTTGCGGTGTTTATGATGGTGCAGAAATCAACGAAGCCGTCCTAACTTTACTACACATTGCTAAAGCAGGTGCAAGCTATCAGTGTTTCGCTCCTGATATTGAGCAAATGCACACTATTAATCATCTAACGGGCGAAGAAATGACGCCAAACCGTAATGTATTAGTAGAAGCGGCACGTATCGCACGTGGTGAAATAAAAGCATTAACCGAGCTTAATGTGAATGAGTTTGATGCCTTAATCGTACCAGGTGGTTTTGGTGCCGCGAAAAATTTATCTGACTTTGCAGTGAAAGGTGCTGATGCCCAAGTGCAAAATGATGTACTTACAACAGCAAAGGCCTTTGTTGATGCAAACAAAGCAGCTGGATATATGTGTATTGCACCGGCAATGTTACCAATGATCTATGGTAAAGGAGTCAAAACAACCATTGGTAATGATGAAGATACAGCAGCGGCCATTGAACAACTTGGTGGTTCACACCAAAGCTGTGCAGTTAATGATATCGTTGTTGATGAGCAACACAAAGTGGTCACGACTCCTGCATATATGCTGGCGCAAAGCATTTTAGATGCAGATGCAGGTATCGAAAAATTAGTAAATAAGGTCTTAGAACTCGTTTAATTACTTATGTTAAGGCCAGCATCTAATGCTGGCTTTTCTTGCGCTAACGCAAAAAAATGACGTTTTTTATCAAGAAAAAGCCTTTTAGATCATTTTATAAATTGTGGCTTAGCGTTATAATCGTTCTAATTTCCGTCAGATATCGTGATTGATCACGTTCAAATCGAAGTGAGCAAGGCAAAATGAAAAAACTATCAGCTGCATTATTACTGCTAGCAACAACGGCATATGCACAAGCGTATGACAACTCTTTGACTGAAGATGCAATTAAAAAGCGTCTAGCGCCAATTGGTTCTGTATATCTAGAAGGTGATAAAGCTGCGGCCGCTGCTGAGCCTACAGGCCCTCGTTCTGGTGAACAAGTTTATCAAGCAGCATGTTTTGCATGCCATGGTACTGGTGCATTAGGTGCTCCTAAATCAGCTGATGATTGGGCTCCTCGTATTGCTAAAGGTAAAGATACACTATTAGATCATGCTATCAATGGCTTTAATGCGATGCCACCAAAAGGTACATGTATGGATTGTTCTGATGAAGAAATCAGTGCTGCTATCGACTTTATGACTAGCAAGTAACAATTCAAAAACTAATACTAAGGGCTTAAATTTTTTAAGCCCTTTTTTTGTGCCCATTTTTGCTCGCCAGGCTAGCTCTGTCGCCGAATTAGCCCCACAATTAATTAGTATTTTGTTAACAACTGTTACTTGACGATCTAATAAAAAAGTGGAACTATATAGGACGATATTTAAACAATAATAAGATCTGGTTCTAAATCATTGGAAGATTCAGCAACACACATTGATAAACTAGCCCGTAAAAATGCTCGTTTAAAATCGCTTTTACAACAGTATAAGCAATCACATCACCTGCAAAATGCTCTCTTACAATTATCAGAGCAGGCCAGCACTGTTGCCGAATTAACCCTACTCTATCCAGCTATTCACGAAATTTTACAAGATTTTATTCCTAGTAAGAATTTTTTCGTCGTTTTACACAATCCTGTTTACGATAACCTCGAACTGTCTTATTTTGCCGATGAAAAAGATGGTTTATCGGTGCCTTTAAAATATGAGCAGTACTTTAAGGAAGGATTAACGGGGTATGTGTTTAAACACGGAGAAACCAGTTACTTTACTAAACAACAAACAGAGCTAGCCGAGCAGCAAGGTCTGTTTAAAGTATTTGGAACCCCGGCGGAGCATTGGGTGGGTGTACCTGTATACCGAGATAAAACAATCATTGGTGTAATGGTTGCACAAAGTTACGATGAACAAAATGGCTATACCGAGCAGCAAATTGAACTACTCGAAGCGATGTCGATGTACTTAGCAACAGCGATTGAGCGGGTCAAAAAACGTGAATTACTAGAATCAGAAGTAAAAATTCGTACTCGTGCACTAACGCAAAGTAACCAAGCCCTCAACGAAGAAATTCAACATCGGAAAAATGCCCTCGAGCGACAACAGATCCTGTTTAAAATCTCAGAGCTAGCTACGCTCAGTGAAAACTTAGAGGATGTTTATCTGCATGTGCATGAAATTATTAAAACAATTACATACGCAGATAATTTATATATTGCACTGTATGATGAAAACACAAACTGGTTAAGCTTTCCGTATTGTGTTGATGAATATAATAACAATGCTAAGCCGCGTCCGTTTGCTAAAGGGTACAGTGAATTAGTGCTAAGTACCGAAAAATGTCAGCTTATTGATAGTAAAAGAGAACAAGAACTGGTTAAACTTGGCATAGTTGAGAAGCCTGTTAATGTTCCCCGAGAACAAACAGCCACGAGCTGGTTAGGTGCCCCTCTTAAAACATCGCAAGGTGTTATCGGTTTAATAGTCTGCCAAGCATATAATAACAAACATGAATTTAGCCAAGATGACTGTGAGCTCATTACCTTTGTTTCACATCAAATTGCCAACGTTATCCAAGCACATTTAGCCAATCAAGCGCTTAAACAAAGCCATCAAAAGCTTGAACATAGAGTGGCCGAAAAAACCAAAGAATTACGCCAAGCTAATATGCACTTGCAAATGCAGATGGAAGAACGTAAAAAAATAGAGCAACAGCTTTATCATGATGCCCATCATGATTCTCTCACTAGTTTACCAAATCGCAGTTTATTCTTAACTCAGCTTGAGAAAACACTTCAGCACTACCAGCGCTATCCAGAACAACAATTTGCAGTGTTATTTATCGATTTAGATAAATTTAAAGACATTAATGATCAGCTTGGTCATCAAGCCGGAGATCAGTTTTTAATTAGTGTTGCAGAATCCTTTTCGCACTGTATTCGTGAGCATGATTTATTAGCGCGCTTAGGCGGAGATGAATTTGTTGTGTTGTTGACTCATCTAACAGAGCAACAGCAAGCACAAGATGTTGCTAAGCGAATTATTGAGATAATGAAAAAGCCGTTTTGTTTAAAAGGTCAATGTATTCAAAGCGGTGCGAGTATTGGTATTACTTACTCTCAACCGAGTTATAAGCACACTGATGAAATTATCCGCGATGCTGATGCTGCTATGTATTACGCTAAAAATGCAGGTCGTAATCGATTTGAATCTTTTCATCCATTGCTTAATACGTCGCTAACTCATCACGAATCAGAATCAATGCATCACTTGGATGATTTGCCAATGCACTTTAGAAGTGCAGAAATCATTACCCTTGATGAGCAACCTCACCCAGAGTCTTTACTCGAAGCATTTGGTGAACACCCTGTACTAGGCAGTACTAGCTTTGAAGTTTTGAAGAAGTTTGCGACTGATCGCGTGCAGCACTTTGAAGTTGAGCTAAAGCTCATTGAACAAGCTTTTACGTTAATCAATACGAATAATCTTAAAAAAGTATTATTCCCATGCTCAGGCTTAGTACTTGAACGCATTAATTTCAAAGTATTGACTAAGCTATTACAAGTAAATCATGCGAGCAAAATCTGTTTGCTATTTAATGAGCAAGAGATCCGTTATGCATCAGCTGTGCAAATAGAGAACTTAAAAGAGCTTATTTCTTTAGGAGTATCTATCGGCTTGAACGAATTTGCTAAAGATCGCTGTGAACTAAATCTGCTTACTGAGTTCGAGTTCGATTACTTACTGTTAAGCTCAACCTTCAGCAAACGAGTACTACAGCAAGAAAATTATCATTTACAACTGCAAGGTGTGCTGGCGATTACTAAACTGCAAAATATCCAAGTAATCGCTAAAGGGCCGTCTATTTTCAATTACCGCACCTTGCTAGAAAAGCATGGCTTGTCTTTGTTTATTGGAAAACAACGTGCGCTGGCACCCTTTGATCAAGTCGTGCCAAACGCAAAGTCGATTACTTCTTAAGCATTGCTCTTAGATTAGCCACACGAGCCTGTCCTTTTTCCATACGCTCTGCTTGCGATGACGGTGGCTTTTTAGATTCAAAGGCTAGGTCATCTTGCGGTAATTCCTGTACAAAACGGCTCAACTCAGTCTCTGAGGTTTCACCAAATTGACGGCGTAACTTAGCATAGGTCATTACCAGCTCTTGCTGAGCACGCGTAATACCTACATAAGCAAGGCGACGCTCTTCTTCGACGTTATCTTCATCAATGCTCACTTGGTGCGGTAATAACCCCTCTTCCATGCCAACCATAAACACATACGGGTACTCCAAACCTTTTGAAGCATGTAGCGTTAGTAATTGTACCGCATCGGATTCGTCTTCTTCTTCGTTACGCTCAAGCATGTCACGTAAGGTCAGTTTACTGACCACTTCAGCGAGGTTCAGCGGCGGATTGTCTGCGTCCCCTGTCAGCATATCAGTGATCCAACGATAAAGCTCTGAGACGTTTTTCATGCGCATTTCAGCGGCTTTTGCACTCGGTGATGACTCGTACAGATATGCTTCGTAATTAATTTGCCTAACTAATTCTTTAACTGCTTCAAGGGTGTCACCACGTACAGCGTTATCAGATAGCTCAACCACCCAACGGGCAAAACCAGCTAAAGCATTAAAACCACGGCCTTTTAGTCGATGCGCAAGCTCAGGCTCAAAACAGGCAGCAAATAAGCTGATATGTTTTTCATTAGCAAGCGTACCTAGCTTTTCCAAAGTGACCGTACCAATCTCACGGCGTGGCGTATTGACGATTCGTAAAAATGCGTTGTCGTCATCTTGGTTCACCAATAGGCGTAAGTAAGCCATGATGTCTTTAATTTCTGAGCGAGAGAAAAACGACATACCACCGCTGATCTTATAAGGAATGCGGTTGCTCATGAGTGCTTTTTCAAACACTCTCGCTTGGTGGTTACCACGGTATAAAATTGCGTAATCTTTATAGCTGGTGCGTTTCATAAATTTATGAGAAATGATCTCTGCCACCACTCGCTCTGATTCATGCTCTTCATCACGACAACCAATGACCTTGATAGGCTCACCATAACCAAGCTCACTAAATAGCTTTTTATCAAACTCATGAGGGTTATTGGCAATCAAAATATTCGCCGCTTTAAGAATTCGCCCAGCACTTCGGTAGTTTTGTTCAAGCTTAATCAAACGTAAGCCCGGAAAGTCTTTACTCAATAACACAAGGTTTTGTGGTCTGGCACCGCGCCATGAGTAAATTGATTGGTCGTCATCGCCTACCACGGTAAAACGAGCTCGCTCACCCACTAATAATTTAACCAGTTGATACTGACTGGTATTAGTATCTTGATACTCATCCACCAGCAAGTAACGAAAACGCTGTTGCCAACGCTCACGAGAAGTGGCGTTTTGGCTAAGTAATAAAGTGGGGATCATTATCAGATCATCAAAATCAAGCGCATTATAAGCCCGCAGTTGATTTTGATAACGCGCATACAGCTGGGCAAATAAAGCTTTTTGCGGCTCTCTGGCTTCGCGAATAGCACGCTCAGGTAGAATTAATTCGTTCTTCCAGCTGCCTATTTGCATCTTAAGCAGGTTGAGTAAGTCTTTGTCTTTTTTAAGCTCTTCTTCGGTCAGCTCAGCTAATAGCTGATTGGTATCTTGATCATCAAACAACGAAAATCCGGGCTTAAAGCCTAAAGTGGTTAGCTCTTTTTTGATGATCTCAAGACCGAGGGTATGAAACGTTGAAACCCATAAGCCTTTCGACTCTTGCTTGCCGAGTGTTTGCGTGACACGCTCACGCATCTCTTTTGCTGCTTTGTTGGTAAAGGTTACCGCAGCAATATTGCGTGCTTGATACTCACACTTTTGCACCAAGTAAGCGATTTTATTAGTAATAACACGCGTTTTACCAGAGCCCGCACCGGCTAATACCAGACACGGCCCACTAATATACTTTACCGCTTCATCTTGTTTTGGGTTGAGTTTCATAAGCCCCTAAAGAAATTATCCAAAGACAGGACGGGCAATTTTACCGTAATCACTACACTACGCCTAGCCAATAAGGTAAGATTGTTTTTTTACGTGACTCAAGGGACGAACATGATCAACCCAGCAAAACTTGAAGAAATCGCTAAGCAAATTACTGATAACATGCCGCAAGGTGTGAAAAACCTTGCCGATACAATCGAAGGCAAAACTAAGCAAGCTATTCAAAACAAACTTGCTGAGATGGACTTTGTAAGCCGTGACGAGTTTGATATTCAAAGCCAAGTACTTATTCGTACTCGTGAAAAACTCACTGAGCTTGAAGAGAAAGTTGCATTACTTGAGCAGCAACTTGCTAGCAAACAAGACGAACAATAAAAAAGGAGAGCGAATTAGCTCTCCTTTTTTCTACTTTATTCGGTATTAGCTTTTTTCAGCCACTCGTTCAAATACACGCTTAACCGCAATTCCATAGGTCTCATTAGCTTCTTCAGCACACGTCACAACCGACTCTAAGTCATTGAGGTGACCATTCGCTAAGCCATAAACCCAACCATGAATTGTTAACTCTTGGCCTTTCGCCCACGCATCTTGCACTATGTTAGTACGGCACACGTTACGTACTTGTTCAATAACGTTTAATTCTATCAGACTATTTAAACGCTCTTTTTCAGGTAATGCGTTAAGTTGTTCGATGTGTTTTTCTTTTACATCACCTACATGACGAAGCCAGTTATCAATTAAACCAAAGCTCGCTTCATTTAATACCGCTTGCACACCACCACAACCATAGTGACCGACAACCATGATGTGTTTTACTTTAAGCACTTCAACAGCATACTGCATTACTGATAAACAGTTATGATCAGTATGAACAACGACATTTGCTACATTACGGTGAACAAATAATTCGCCCGGTAACAAGTCAACGATTTCATTAGCCGGTACACGCGAATCTGAACAACCGATCCACAAGTACTCTGGATTTTGCTGCATTGATAGAATTTTAAAAAACTCAGGATCATTTTCACTCGTACGCGCTGCCCAACGTCTATTATTTTCGAATAAATTTTTTAACTTTCTCATTGCGCCTCTTTACGATGTTTTAATAATTAGCTTGGATCAAGATATTCCTTGGGGTGAGCTGCTTTTCACAAAACGTACTAACCGTTACTTGATACCCTTGTTGTTGCAAATATAAAGCACGATCGAGCACGAGCCAAACTTCAATTGCCCTTCTGAACACATGTCGGACGAGTTCAACACGCTCAGTTACTCGTTTTCGTTGTTTCCCTATTGCTAAAAATTCATGGTAATCAATATCTTCTGGCAGTGATAATGATTTTTTCTCAGCAGCCCATAAACAAAATGATTTAAAAGAATCAGAAAAGATCGCTTTGTTCACCGACGGGACACTAACATAGTGCTGCTCTGCCGTGATTGATTTACGCAACGCATCAAAACCAAGCCGCCATTCGACTTCAGTTTTTCGCACCTTATCAACACGACTCGGAGCAGTGACGGTTTCTTGTAGTGCCAATTTTAAATCGCGATGAGTCAACGCAAGCTGGCTTTGCTTTGCAGGCTCACTCATTGCTTGATAATCGTTATCCGTGAATAAATGATAACAACATGGAGAAAAGCTTATTTGCTGAGTTTTAGCATCACTTGCTTGCTGCATAAATGTTTGATGCAATCGACCACAGGCGTGCAACGCAACGGCATGCTGTTGCTCTTTAAAATACTCAGTAACATCATCGGTAAGTACATTAGCTTGCGAAAACTGCATAGGTAATTGTTGTTGATTAGCACTGTGTTGACCTTGTTCACACAAATGCGCTTGTAGTTCTATGCTATGAATACTCGGTGCTCCATTAAAAGCGAGCATGCGCCCTAAATGCCCTTTTCCAGCACACCATTCAAGTACTGGATACTGTGACTTCTGCTGGCTAATCGCTGCAACAAAGTCCTGTAGTTGCTCGAACTTACGCCCTTTAATGCCGTTACTGATCCAAAATGGAAACTCATCTCGGGTTTGTTGGGTTGTGGGAAGTTCGCATAACGATTTAAGCTCATCGAGCCCCTTAATTGCCTTTGCAAAATAGGCATACAACGCATTCTGGTCACTATCTAGTTCACTAACTTGTTGATCGTCAAGGGCCCATAATAAAGACGAAAGTTCAGGCCAAGGGATTGCATCATAATCAAATGCGGTACATTGCCAGTACTGACGGGTTGAAAAAAGCAAAGTATCTAAGGCAGCAAACTGCTGAGCAAGGGTCATAACTACAAAACGACAACAAATAAAATGTAGTATAACAGTTTTTACAAGCGCAGATTACTTCTGTTCAAGTGGATATATAATGGAATGCAGGCAATGCTTAATAAAATTGCTAAAATCAGCATCCACGATAATTCTAATCCCTCATCTTGCTGGTGTTGATACATAAAACCGGCAAACGTTTGATCAAACTCATCTTGGCTGAGTCCGTATAAGTCAGCAATCAATCGCCATTTAGCCATCGACATATTGCCGATGTTAATTCCTGGCGGCTGAATATAATTGACCAACACATCAGCTTCATGGGCAAGTTCTTGAATACTCTTATGAACCGCATAGTGCTTTTTGGTCAATGCAATCGTCTCATTCATGTTGTGTAATGCATAGCGCCAGCCTTTAATACTTGCTTGATAAAAGCGGTTAACAACATCAGGATTAGCTTTGAGCATCGACTCTGAAGTATATAAAATATCGCTATACACATTTAGACCAAACTTTTGTGGGCAGATTAATCGGTGCCCTACACCACGCAGCGTCATTGTATAAGGTTCATTGGTAACATACACTTGCACCGCATCAAGCTCACCATTAAGCCACTGCTCAATTCCTCCTTCGGTGCTTGCCTCTATTAAATGTTGATAATCTAATCCAGCTTTACGAAGCATGACTAGTAATTCGGCGTTTTCCAACGAGCTTACTTTACTGATCTTCTTGCCTACAAAGTCTCGAGGCTGAAAAATATCTGAGTTATTTTTCACCATCCAACAATAAGGTGAAAACTGCAGTATGGCTCCTAAGGCAACAACTGGCGCTCCTTGTTGGCGCTTTTGCAATATGCCTGAGTGAGTAATTGCAAAGTCAGCTTTGCCACTTAACACTTTAGGGAAGGTATCAGGGTCGTTTGGATCGGCGGGTAAAATTGTTACATCAAGGCCTGCTTCTTTATAAAAGCCTTTCTGTGATGCCACATAATAGCCAGCAAATTGGAATTGATGAGTCCATTTTAATTGTAGGGTAACCTTATCCTTACTCAATGCACTCAAGCTGCACATTAAACAAAGTAACCCTATGTAATAGCGAGTTCCACGCACGCATCATCCTTGCTTGAAAACCATCCATTAACTATAGGAAAAGCCAATAAAAAATCAAGGCTCCAAAAGGAGCCTTAAATCGGTTTTATTGATTAGCCGCTTTTACATCAGCTAACTCTTGGCCTTGAGTGGTTAAAAATTGCGTAAAACATGGGTTATTTGTTTCATCTTGAACGTTATAACCCAACCGGTTCAAGTGCTCGTTAAATACCTCATAATCACTCGGCTCAATAGCAAAGGCAGCCAAAACATTACCAATTGACCCACCATGATTGCGGTAGTGGAATAAAGTGATACTCCAATTGCTACCTAGTGTATCTAAGAAGCGCGCTAGTGCACCTGGGTATTCAGGAAACTCAAAACGTAACAGACGTTCATGCAACTGAGCCGGTGCTTTACCACCCACCATATAACGAATATGCAATTTAGCCAGCTCGTTATCTGATAGATCGCAAAACGTATAACCATTTTCAGTCAGTGCGCCTTTCAGCTCATCAAGCTCTTGTTGGCCTTGTCTCAAAGCAATACCAACAAAAATTTGTGCTTCGCCTGGTCCTGCATAACGATAGTTAAATTCGGTGATTGCACGCCCACCTAAAGAAGCGCAAAACTGCTTGAAGCTGCCCTTTTCTTCTTTGATAGTTACGGCAAGAAGTGCCTCGTTCTTTTCACCAAGCGCGGTTCGCTCAGCAACATAACGTAAGCGGTCAAAGTTTAAGTTTGCACCCGATAAAATCGCAGCTACGTTTAAGCCTTTCACACCATTTTGTTGGCACCACTTCTTTAAACCCGCTGTTGATAGTGCTCCTGAAGGCTCCGCTATAGCACGGGTTGAAACAAAGATATCTTGCATTGCTGCGCAGATTTCATCGCCCGTTACAGTGACAACTTCATCACAAAACTTTTGCGCTAAACGAAAGGTTTCTGTACCGATGATTTTTACTGCTACGCCATCCGCAAAGCTGCCAACGCGGTCAAGCTCAACGGGTTTGCCAGCCTCAAGCGCAGCTTTTAAACAAGCACTCTCGTCGGCTTCAACACCAATAACTTTGATATCGGGACGTAAAGATTTAATGTACACCGCCATGCCTGCAAGTAAGCCACCGCCCCCCACAGGAATAAAGACTGCATCAAGCTCATTAAGCTGTTGCATTAATTCACGGGCAACCGTACCTTGGCCAACAATCACATCAGGATCATCAAACGGTGGTACAAATACCCCATTGCGCTGCTCTGTGAGCTCTAAAGCATGGGCTTTAGCCGCATCAAAATGATGGCCGTGTAATACCACTTCACCACCTAAAGCACGCACTGCATTGACTTTAATTTCGGGTGTTGTAACTGGCATCACAATAGTTGCTTTATGCCCTAAAAAAGAGGCACTCAGTGCTACGCCTTGTGCATGGTTGCCAGCTGAAGCCGTGATCACATCAGACCCTTTTGGCAGCTTGCCCAGCTTATGAAAAGCACCACGTAACTTAAATGAATAAACCGGTTGTTGGTCCTCACGCTTTAACCACACATGATTGCCTAATCGCGCACTGAGTTCAGCCATTTCGCTGACCTCAGTGACTTTTGCAAGCGGCTCCATGTTCGCTTGGATGATAGCGCGAAAATAATCGAGCTCTTGGGACACCATAATTAACTTAGCTCCTCAAGTTTAGCTAAATCGCGCACAGCTCCTTTATCTGCGCTGGTTGCAAGTAACGCATAGGCTTTAAGTGCAGGCGATACATAGCGTTCACGATTTAATGGTTTATATGCATCTTTACCACGCGCTAATTGTTTTTGCTTACGCGCTTCTAGCTCTTCATCAGACAGCGCTAAAGTGATTTCACGGGTCGCGATATCAATGATTATTTTATCGCCGTTTTCAACATAGGCTATTGCACCGCCGCTTGCTGCTTCTGGCGAAACATGACCAATTGATAAGCCCGACGTACCACCTGAGAAACGACCATCTGTGATAAGCGCACATTTTTCGCCTAAACCAACCGATTTTAAGTAACTTGTTGGGTACAGCATTTCTTGCATGCCCGGACCACCTTTTGGCCCCTCGTAGCGAATAACAACCACATCACCCGCTTTTACTTCGCCATTTAAAATTCCTTCTACCGAATCATCTTGTGATTCATAAACAACGGCAGGGCCTTCAAAATGTAGCATCTCTTCAACAACACCGGCACTTTTAACAATACAGCCATCAAGGGCAAGGTTGCCCGATAACACAGCTAAGCCACCATCTTGACGAAAAGCATTTTCAACACTGCGGATACAACCGTTTTCTCGGTCATTATCAAGTTCTGGCCAGCGGCATTCTTGGCTCATTGCTTTTGTAGTTCGAATACCAGCAGGGCCCGCTTTATAGAATTTTTGCGCCACTTCGTTACTTGGATCGGTCGCGTCCCATTTAGCAACCATCTCAGCCATAGTATGACCTGCTACGTGATCAACTGATAAATCAACTAATCCAGCTTTGCCTAGCTCTCGGATGATGGCCATCATGCCACCAGCACGGTGAACATCTTCAATGTGGTATTTGTTTGTCGCGGGTGCCACTTTACATAGGAATGGTGTTTTGCGAGACAGCTCATCGATGTGCGACATATCAAAGTCTACACCTGCTTCTTGCGCCGCAGCTAATAAGTGAAGCACCGTATTTGATGAACCACCCATGGCAATATCAACCACCATCGCATTCATAAAAGCGGTGCGATTTGCAATAGCACGTGGTAATACCGCTGCATTATCTTTTTGATAATATTCACGGCATAAATCAACAATGCGTGCGCCCGCTTCAACATACAGCTGCTTACGGTCTTTGTGCGTTGCAAGTGTGGTTCCGTTACCCGGTAGTGCCAGACCAATCGCTTCTAATAAACAGTTCATTGAGTTGGCAGTAAACATACCTGAACACGAGCCACAAGTAGGGCACGCTGAGCGCTCTACTTTTTCTGAATCTTCATCGCTCACAGAGGTATCAGCCCCTTTAACCATGGCATCAACCAAGTCGAGCTTGATATCGATATCAGCAAGGCGTGTTTTACCCGCTTCCATTGGCCCACCTGATACGAAAATAACCGGAATATTTAAACGAAGCGCTGCCAGCATCATTCCTGGGGTGATTTTGTCGCAGTTAGAAATACAGATCATAGCATCGGCACAGTGTGCATTAACCATGTATTCAACTGAGTCAGCAATTAAATCACGCGATGGCAGTGAATAAAGCATACCGCCGTGACCCATTGCGATGCCATCATCGATTGCAATGGTATTAAACTCTTTTGGTACACCACCTGCTTCGGTGATGGTTTCGGCCATTAGTTCACTTAACTGATTAAGGTGAACGTGACCAGGAACGAACTGAGTGTATGAGTTAACAACTGCGATAATCGGCTTCCCAAAGTCTTTATCTGTCATCCCCGTTGCACGCCATAGTGCGCGCGCACCTGCACGTTTGCGACCTTCTGTTGTTGTTGCACTTCTTAATTTAGCCATAATTACCTCAGTTGTTGCAGTGGCATGCCACTGACTTCCTCATTCCAAAAATTTATTTATTCGCTTAACCGTCGTTTTAGCGCTTAAGCGACCTGTTGAATTAGTTTATTCGTTGTTACATTGCCTGTTGGTGAAACTGGTTTTCAATGCTGACCTGTCTTACATCAACCAATTTATTTAACTGTGATGTTAGTAAATAAATTGGCTTATCGCTGTCGACTGTCATGGTGACATGAAAAGTTCCATCAGCCATTTCTAGGTTCATTGTTGTTAAATCAAAACCGCGATGACGAACAACGCGTAAAAAGCGCTCAACTGCGACACTTTGATTTTTTAATGTAATCGTTAGGGTGTGTTTCATTTTACTGTCTCCGTCATCATTTCATCATTGGCTGCACCTGGTGGTACGAGCGGCCATACATTTTCTTTATCATCAATACAAGCATGTAAAATGTAAGGACCTTCACTTTTCACTAACGCATCAACCGCAGCATCGACCTCTTCTGCTTTAGTGATGGTTTGACCTGGAATACCAAATACTGCCGCAAGTGCTACAAAATCAGGATTATCCGAAAGATTGGTTTCAGAATAACGACCCTCAAAAAATAGCTGTTGCCATTGACGTACCATGCCTAAACGCTGGTTATCTAAGATTAAAATTTTAACTGGTAAGTTGTTACGACGAATCGTTGCCAGCTCTTGAATGTTCATCATGATTGAGCCATCACCTGACACGGTGATCACAAAATCATTTGGGCGAGCAACTTGGGCACCGATCGCTGCCGGTAAACCAAAGCCCATAGTACCTGCACCACCACTACTTAAATGATTGCTTGGGTGGCTAAATTTCATATGCTGCGCAACCCACATTTGGTGCTGGCCAACATCACAACACACTACGCCGGTTGATGGCATTTTTTGACTTAGTTGGTTTAACAAATAAGGAGCAAATACTTTTTCGCCCGGGTAGTCGTAACGCCAAGCATGCTCTTTCATCATACTTTCGATATGAGTCAACCACTCGTCAGGTGTCACAAAACAATCAAGTTGCGGTAATGAGGTTTTTAAATCTGCCACTAACGACGCTTTTACAGGCTTGCGTTTACCTACTTCAGCAGCATCGATATCTAAGTGGATCACCTTTGCTTTTGCCGCAAACTTACTCAAGTTGCCAGTTACTCGGTCGTCAAAACGGGCGCCGATACAAACTAATACATCACATTCTTGCACCGCTAAGTTAGCCGCTTTACCGCCATGCATACCTAGCATACCTAAGTCATAATCGTAATCAGGTAACACACTACCTAACGCTTTTAAGGTTGAAACCGCAGGCATATGTGTTTTTTCTAAAAACTGCATAAGCTCGTTTTGCGCATCAGCGGCTTGTACGCCACCGCCCACGTAGGCTACTGGGCGCTGTGCTTCGCTTAAGATTTGATTTGCTATAGCAACTTGGTTCGGATCTAGTTTAGGTAAATAATCTTCTGCAGCTAGCCAAGGGTGGAATGGCACTTGCGCCATTTGAATGTCTTTGGGGATATCAACTAACACAGGGCCAGGGCGACCGCTTTGTGCTAGGTGGATGGCTTCTTGCAGGATTTCGGCAAGGTCTTCTGCACGTTCAACCATGTAGCTGTGCTTTGTGCATGATAATGACATACCCAACACATCCACTTCTTGAAAAGCATCTGAGCCTATCGCAGCGGTTGGCACTTGCCCTGTTATAGCAAGTAATGGCACTGAATCCATCATCGCATCGGCAAGTGCAGTGATTAAGTTAGTTGCACCTGGGCCCGATGTTGCAAAACACACACCTAACTTACCTGTGCTACGTGCAAAGCCTACGGCCGCAAAACCAGCACCTTGCTCATGGCGTGTCAGGTAATGCTTGACTGGCGCACCGTACAAAGCGTCGTAAATAGGCATGATGGCACCACCTGGGTATCCAAAAACATCCTTAACGCCATGTTTGGCTAATAAATCGATTGTTAACTCTGCGCCTGTCATCGTAAATCCTCATTCCTCAGTGACATTGTGTATTTGCTGCGATTCAAACCCTTTAAACGAAAAAGCCCCCCGGACTATTAAGTGCGGGGGGCTTTTTAAATGCTTTACTTTTCTCCAAGCACTAACTAGCCCCCGCGGTAATAATAATCACCACGACGTTAATTAGAATAAGAGTGAGTTTGTTAGTAAGCATTATCCGTAACCAAATTCTGTTCATTTGTAGCGGAAATCTAGCCATCCCGCTGCCTTTTTCTATTAGTACCGCGACAAGCCCGTTAAGTCAACATAAAAATCAATTCAAAAAAACAAGATAAACGCGAATTTAAAGAAAAATATATGCACAAAAACAATTATTACGGATTTATTTTTCGATATCGTTCGTTTTTTGAAATTTCATACCTCGTAATAAGCCATTAAATGATTGATTAATTTTTATCTAGGATATTGCTGAATTTCTATTTGAGAGCGATTTAATTTAACGACCAACAAAAAATTAGTTTAGTATTGAAAATAACGACAGCTTAAAAGGAAAGTTATGAAACTCATTCAGCATATCAAGGTTTTGTTTTGTCTTGTTTTAGTGCTTGGCTTTAGTCAGCATGTTTTTGCAGAACCTGGCTTATGGAAGGTAGAAAAAAACGGGGTTGCCTCTTATTTATTTGGCACTGTTCATGTGGGTGATACCAGCATGAAAGGCTTGCCAAACAAAGTAACTCAGGCCCTTGATAATAGTGATAAAGTGATTGTTGAAGTGGATATTAGCTCAATATCTCCTATGGAGATGCAACGTCGCTCATTGCCATTTATGATGCTAAAAGATGGTAAAACCTTACAGTCAGAATTATCGCCAGCTAACTATGCGAAACTGCAAAAGTACTTTGCTGACAAATCAATTGATATCGCAATGTTTAAGAACTTAGCACCTTGGGCGGTTATGATTACGATGATGCAAATGGAATTTCAACGCGTTGGATTTTCAGATCAATATGGGATAGACAAACAGGTTCTTGCTTACGCTAAAGAAAATAACATTGCCGTAGGTGAGTTAGAAACTCTAGAACGACAAATGGAAATGTTTGAACACCTAGCGATCATGAACGACAAAATGATTGAGGAAACCTTTGAGCAACTCGCTGATGTCGATACCTACTTTTTAGGTCTTATTAAGGCGTGGAAGTCAGGCGACATGAAAACGTTAACCTCTTTTTATAACGAAAGTTTTGACGACTCACAATACGGTGAACTAAGTGAGCAGGTTATGCTGATTGATCGCAATAATGACTGGGTTGAGCAACTATCGACTCGCATTGGTAAAGAAAAACTTTTCATAGCTGTAGGTGCTTTACACTTACCTGAGCAACATGGTTTATTAAAACAATTAACAGATAAAGGTTTCACCATTACCCGTATCTAAATATATAAACATCAGAAAAAAGCGCCTTATGGCGCTTTTTTTGTGAAATCAGCCATCTCTAAATAGTTGTCGATGCCTGCAATTTTATCACTGGCATGGTGATTAACGTAAACCACAGTGCTGGTACCCGCGGCGCAGATTTTTTCTATCAGTAACAACACGCGTTGCCTATTCGCTTCATCAAGACCTAGGCATGGTTCATCTAAAATCAATAAACTAGGATGTTTTACCATAGCTCGCGCTATCAATAATAAGCGTTGGTCGCCAAAAGAAAGCTGGCTAAATGAGCTATTTTGTTTGTCGTTTAACCCTAGTAAGGCTAACCATTTTTTAGCGATTGATAGCTGTGTTTCAGTGGCTTTTTGATAAAGACCAATGCTGTCATAAAAACCTGATACGATGGTATTAAGCGCTGTTATATTAACGCGATAATCCATATGCAAGGCATTTGAAATATAACCAATATGCTGTTTAATTTGCCAGATACTCTCGCCACTGCCGCGCTGATAGCCAAACACCTTAATATCGTTGTTATAACACTGCGGGTTATCACCTGTAATTAGATTAAGTAAGCAAGTTTTACCCGAGCCGTTTTTACCCGTTAACTGCCAATGTTCACCTTGATTAATTTGCCAGTTTAGCTTTTCAAAAATAACGGTTCCGCCAAAACTTACAGAGGCATCTTTAAGTTTTACTAATATGGGATCAGTTAAGGCTGGCGCTTGATGGTCGTTATCTGCCTCGGGCACGTTTAATTCGGTTTGCGCTAAATGTAGCAATTTAAAAAGATCTTGGCGCTGCTCTTTCGTTGGCTGCGCTAATTGGTGAGTGATCTGAGCATGTTTTATAAACGCATAATGATCAACAAAGTCAGGGATTTCACTCAACCTGTTAAGAACAAAAATCATCGTCGTGTGTTTGCTTAATTCAGCTAATAACTGATTAAGAGTTTGCAGTGCTGTTACATCTAAACCATCAAACGGTTCATCCAAAATAAGTAACTCAGGGCGTCCAATTAGCGCTTGGATCAGCATCAGCTTTCGCGTTTCACCGGTTGATAGGTCACGAAATGCATTATTCATTTTACTATCAAAATCAAATGTTTTTATGAGTAGCTCAAGTAACTCAGTATCAATGTCATGGTCGCTTCTGGCGGCCAAAATAATGTCTTTAACTGTACTTAGCGGCGTAAGACCATCAATAATATCATCCTGATCTTTATTTAGCTCATCGGCCAATAATTGCTTTTGTCTATCAGGTGACACCACAGCAATTCGTGCAAAGTTATTGGTAAACTGGCCTTGCTCAATACGCGAGCAACCTGCAATTACAGCTGCTACTGCTGATTTTCCTGCTCCATTTTCACCCAGTAATACCCATTGCTGCGCTGCTGATACAGTTAAACTTAAATCACGTAAACGATACTCTTCATTACCCTGCCCCTTAAGGCTGGCATTAACATTAACCAACTGAACATATTGCACTATGAATCCTCATTCCGGCTTATTACTAGCCTGACGTTACAACATTCAACAAAAAAATAAAAATCGTTTAAACCTTTTTTGAACATAGCTGCGACTAAGGTATAAAAGGTCATCAACAGGAAACAGACAATGAAAAAATTACTTTATGTAGCAGCTATTGGCTTAGCACTAACAACAACATACGCAATGGCGAAAGATTCACGTGAATTAAATCATAACTTCGCAGTGAGTGGTGCAAGCCAGCTTGAAATTGATTTTCCAGTAGGCAGCTTAGAAGTAGAAAACTATGACGGCAGCGAAGTGGTCGTTACTGTTCGTATTGAGCCTAAAAATGATAAAGGTTGGTTTGGATCTGAGGTTGATTTATCTGATATCGAATTAAGCCATTCACAAAGCGCAGGGTCGTTGAACTTAAAACTAGATAACGATGACATTCAACAAAGCTGGTATGTAAAAATGCCGAAGTCAATGGCCATTGATGTTGAGCTGGGTGTTGGTGATATTGAAATTAACGACGCTAGCAACTCGGTAGATATTGAGCTAGGCGTAGGTGCCGTTCGAATTGATAGTGCGCTTGACGACTATAAACGTATTGAACTCGATACGGGCGTTGGCGATACCAAAATTCGTGGCTTAAAAAATGATGCAAACACTAGCCGTAAAGTTGTTAGCTCTCACTCAAGCTACCGTGGTAATGGTCAATATGCTATTGACGTTGAAGTGGGTGTCGGCGACATCAAAGTAACTAACTAAATACCGGTTTATCCCTGTGAGCTCTCGGTAAATAAAATACTGAGGGCTTTTTCGACCGAGTCAGCAGAAATCGGTTTATATACGTGTAAATTAGCCCCTAGTTCATATACTCGTTGTAAATCATCATTAGAGGTGTTCGCTGTCACAACCAAGATTGGGGTTTGCTGTCCTTGCTCATTACGAATGATATCTATCGCTTTAAAACCATCCATTACGGGCATATTTAGGTCCATAAAAATTACATCATACTGAGTATGCAAGGCCATATCTGTGGCGATTAAACCATTTTCAGCAACGTCAAAACTGTAGTTAAAATGCTTAAGTATGCGACCTAGTATCGTGGCATTAAGAGGATTATCCTCAACAATTAAGCAGTTTAAAGCACCTGGCAACTTTGCAGACTGTTCTATGCCCGGTGAACTTACGAAGTTAAGATTTATAACCACTTTGGCGCCTTGTGGCTGCGCATTAAAAAATTGAATGTCGCCATTTAATGCTTTAACAATGTGCTTTACTCGCAGTAGCCCTGTTTTTAAGCCTTGAAAATGTTGCTCAGTTCTATTTTCATTATCTTGTATATCTGAGGGTAATTCGTCAAACCCCTTACCATTATCTTGCACTTCTAATAGCAGGCGTTGCTTACCTTGATTAGTCGCTGTAATTGCTATTCGCCCTTGCACCGGCGTAAATTTAACCGCGTTATTTATCAATTCAGCAACGACTTGTTGTAACCGCGGATGATCAGTAATGAAATCGCTGTTAAGCGAATCAGATAAACTGACGCTAAGAGTAATCTTTTTCTCGTGACAAGCGTATTCATAGGGTGCAATCGCTTGTTTTAATGTTTCTAACAAGTTGCCTTGGTCAAGTTTAGGTTGCCACTGGCCTGTGGTCATTTCTTGTAAATCAAGCAACTCATCTAACATCACCACCAAGCGGTTAGCACAATATAGTGCTTGTTGCTGAGCCAGCTTTTGCTCTTCTTTAATATCAAGAGACTCTATGGATGCTGTTAATCCTTGTAAAGGTGTTCTAAATTCATGACTAGTGCGAGCAATAAAACGCTCTCTCGTTTTATTTACCTGTTCTGCATAATCTTTTTGTTCTTTATAACTTGTAAGTGCTTTTGTGATTAGATTCTCCATTGGTTTAAAAACAAATAGTAACTCAATGAGTAGTAATACCATTGCAATAACCCAAAACATCATTTCGAGAACGGCAAGTAGTGTGACCTTATGCACTGACTTTTGCTCCAAGAGCTTTACGGCTTGATCTAATTTTGTAAGTAAGGCTTCAAGCTGATTACTGGCAAATAGTGAGCTGTCTATTTCTAAATAATTTTCGCGGCTATTGAGAAGTAACTGGGCTTTACTGATGTAGCGTTTAACGTGGGCATCAAGAGCTGTGGGCGGTAAGAAGTAGTGAGCCTGTAATGATTCGTTTAGATAAATATAATCACCTTCACTATCTTGCTGAATTAAAAACTGGTGACCTGCAATAAACTGATCGACCGCCTGCTCTAGCAATCGACGATGTTGTTGCTGAAAGCTATCAGCTTCATGATAAATTAACGCATTACCGTAAAGAGCTATCTTTTGCGAAAGCATGCGCTGTTTACCTGCAATGTTAATCACTTTCGCATCTCCCTTTTGCACATACAAAAGGGTTTGGATCAACGCCGCTGAAGTTGATATCAAAATTGCTATCGCTAACAATCCGAAGCGATATCTTCTGCGTATATCTGTGACTAACTTAAACATGTTTTACTCGTTTATTTTTAGAGTAATTGTAGATCATATAATGCAATAAAGCCCACTCAAGGTGGGCTTTAAATATCAGCTAAATAGGTAAATTAATTTACCTATTTTCAAGTCGGTTATAATCAAACAAACCAAATTCGACGCCGCGATACTCTTTCGCTACACGGTGTAAAATATCGCTGTATTGCCAAAACTGTGGATGCGTGCGACGAATAGCAAACTCACTTTTTAGCTCTCTGTAGGCTGCTTCATCTGTTATTTTTGCAAGCCCAGATGCAAAAGCTGCAACCTGTTGTTCATTGTGTAAATACCAAATTGCTTCTGGGTAATCACCTATAAATCCAGGCACAATTGTTACGGTATCTTCATCATAAGCACGCTGACCTTCTTCATTCAATAAGCTCGAGATATTGTAATGAGCATTATGGTGGATCAAGGTGTAGGCTTTATGTTTATCATCGCTGTCTTTGACCAACACAAACGAAATTTGTGGCAGCAAGTTAACTGCTTTAACAGGAAGATCGTTAATTTTCGCCAGTGGTTCAGGCACTTTCGTATAATCATAGCGAGGACTCAAAATTGGTTTGAGTTTCTCTTTGAGCATATTATAAAGTTCAGACTGTTGATCTGCGGTTTTATATTCTATGCCTGTAGGCTGACTAAACGACAACTCATCTTCAAAGAAACTCGTTAGGCTAGGTGGCGATTTACGATACCACTGTGCTTTAATTTCTTTACGTTTAGCTTCTGGTAATAATGCAAGGTAGTTTGCTTCACCTTCTAAGCGTAAAAAGTCCATATACAAACGAGTTAATAACTGATGACCAATGTTGCCATACACATCAAAACCCGCCACCAGCAAGTAATGAATACGTTCAAATAACGCGTAGTCGAGTATCCAAGTGGTCTTTGGCTCTTGACCTATCCAGCCTTTAACAACCGTTGCGCTATCGAAATGACGAAATACCGTCAGCGCTGCATTTTGGTTATGACCATCACCTTGCCAAAGTAAATCGGTTGTGAGGTGCTGACCGTTGGCAAACATCTTATTTGCCAGTGCAACTTTGGCAGACAAGTATTTGTTTTGGCGTTTTGAATACTTCACCCAGCTAGAAATCGGCAAAGCATTACTTTCTTCTTCTGCAGGCAAGGCTAGCGCATCTTCATGTTGTAACAACATTTCACCGACTTTCGGTGTCGCCGCCATTTCAGGCTTCGCAAAACCTACCCAGAACTGATCGTTAATCACGTTTAACGCAATTTGACCACGACAAACAGGCCCTTTAATAAAGCCCATAATAATAAGCTCAGCTTCATCAAGCATAAATTGATAACGCGAGTTTACTGGAATTGCAGCAAAGGCTTTAAACGGGTTTGATGCCACTTCAGGCTTATAACTTGGCAGTTTATTTACTTGATAATCAGCTTCAATAAATTGTGAATGTAAGCGTGCAAGCTTTTCGTCATTTAATGCTAAAGGTAAATGTGTTTTCGCTAAAATAGTCGAACGGTCATGCATTAAACGATAATAAACTCGCTCAACTTTAGGGTCTTCATATGGGCGACGGGTGCTAATGTGTTTGATCTCTTCACCCGGCGGCGTCGAAGAGCGCACCAACTTAAAGTAGCTATGTTTATCGCCATGCTCAGGGAAATAAATATGCGCTAAGTACCAGTGTTCATAAATATAGCGAGCGGCAAGCTGATGCTTTAAACCATCTTGATTTAAGAATGCTTCCCAGCGTTCAACTTGTTTTAGTACGTCCTTTTCAGGAGGATCTATATGAGCAAGATAGCCGCCTTTTCTAAGCCACTTAGCCAGATGTTGAAACTCTTCAGTTGAAATACCAGGCAACCCATAAGGCATACCGCTGTGCGGGTTATCCTTAGCAAATGAGTCAAACTCACTCATTGTGGTACATGTTTGCTCACGATCGAGTGAAAAATCAAACTCATCGCCTAAAATAGCTTGCTTAGGCAATGGGCTACTTTGCTTGAGCACTAAGGCATTGTAAAGCACGCTTCCGGTAAGGTTTGCCTCTGCTGTTTGGATTCTTTCATTGAGTACTGGAGTGAAACCTTTCTCACGCCACTGAGCGGTCGTTGTCGCATCAAATAGTAAGCGACTTGGCTCTTGCGCTAATAATCGTGTGCCGTCATAAACACGCTCTTTACTTAAACCACGGTCGATACCTTCTACAGAAGATAGCTTGAGCTGACACGGTGCGTCATAACAGCCATGACACACCACACAACGAGTATCAAGAACAGGCTTTACATCATTTAAAAACTCAGCCCCTTCTAAGGTTGATGCAGCAACAAAACGCTCTCTTGGTTGCTCTTCACCAAACAATTTATCATAGTGTGCTGCACCTAAATAAGCACAGCCACTTAACAGAATGAGACCAAATACGGTAGTGAGGAGTTTTCTCATCCTTCCTCCTCGATATCTTCAATGTCATCACCTAAATCGAAGGTTGGCATCATATCTACTTGCGGCGACACAAAGGTTTGGTCGTTGTCGCAGCTAAGCATAGCGCTTAATAGTGGCCCACGAACTAAACTCAGTTGCGCGCTGTGCTCACCATCAATTAATACTTGATAATCATCATTTAACGCTTCAAGACGATATTCATTAATGGCAATTGCGACACTGCTATCAACAGCTGGGTTTTGGCAAAGCTGTGCGAGTAACTCTTCGCTAAGTGTTACATGTAATAATAAATCTGGAGATTCGATATCGCGGCTGTGAAGATTTTCATCGAAATAAAAGAGTGGAAGGGTTAAATCGCTATTTTGCTCTAATTCCATGTGCTTTTCTCTACATCAAAATGACTTTCAATTGTACGAGTATAGCAAACTATAAGTTCAATAATTAGCGAAAGTTATCAGCCGTTAGCAGCTTAATCACTACTAACTAGCTGAAGATAAAAAAAGCAGAAAAAACAACTACCAAGGTAGCGTTTCGCCATTTGAATGCCAAAACCCACCAGTGTTGCTTAGGTTTAATTCATCAATACGCTTAATGAGCCGCTCTGCCGCAGTTTCGGGGCTTATGTCGCCGGCAAAATTAACCATTTGCGTTTGTACAAAGCCTGGATGAAATAACCCTACTGCAATTTCTTTCTCTTTTAGCTCATGGGCCAAACTAACACTGGCGGCATTAAGTGCTGCTTTTGACATCCGATAGCCAATGTAACCGCCCGAGCTATTATCTGCAATTGAGCCCATACGAGATGTGATCATCGCCACTTTGGCATCAATACCTAAGCTTTGCAGTAATGCATGAGTAATGCGAATTGGTGCGATACTGTTAACGCTGATTTGCTTTTCGATGGTAGCAAAGTCCATGTCAGCTAATGTTTCGTTATGAAAAATACCGGCGTTATTAACCAAAATATCAATTTTGTCGCCGTGTAAGTAGTTGGCAAGTGTTGCAACATCATCGGCGTTAGATACATCAATGTCGCTAATAATTTTTACATCGAGTGCTTGTAACTCTTCGCTTGGAGTGCGAACTACTGCACTAACACGGTAACCTTGAGCTAAATACTGTTTACAAAAATTAAGGCCAATACCTTTATTGGCCCCTGTAACCACCACATGCTTAGTCATCAATCTGCTCCTTAGTTGGCTTTTTTATACCCAAGTCACCTCAAGGTGCGAGTTTCTGCATCTTCAGGTGGTTTGGGTATATATATACCTTGGGACAGATTGGCAAAAACCAAGGGCTTAAGTTAATTCATCAATGGTTGACTTAAGAATGGAAAATACGGCCCCTTGGGGATCGGTAATAACACTAAAGCGTCCAACATCTGGGATGTCTGTTGCTGGCACACAAATAGCCCCATTAAGCTGCGTTGCTTTGGCAACTGCCTGATCGCAATCTGCTACCGCAAAATACGGCATCCAATGAGATGGAATGTCATCGGGCCATTCGTTGGTCATTTCAAGCATGCCTGCAATCGGTTGCTCATCGATGGTAAATAAGGTGTAGTCCATGCCCTCCATGGGTTTCACCTCAAACTGCCATCCGAACAACTGACAATAAAAGTCGCGACTTTTTTGCATGTCTTTCGACACAAGCTCAAACCAGTAAGGCAAGTTTAGCTCTTGTACTCGTTTAGCCCCGATATGCTCACCCGCTTGCCATAAGGCAAATGTTGCACCGCCCGGTTCTTGCAGCATCACCATGCGACCCGCTGTCATTACATCATGTGGCCCTGCCAAAACCGTTGCACCTAATGATTTTGCAAGCTCTGTGCTTTGATCAACATCATCAACAGCAATATATAATAACCAATGGGTTGGCATCTCGCTCATACTTGCTGGCAGTTGATACATAGCGGCAATATCATCACCTTGCTTTTGCAGCATGGTGTAATACATATCTTCGCCTATTGGCTGATCGTCAAAACCCCAGTCAAAAAGTTGCGTATAAAATTGCTTTGCAGCTTGCCAGTCTTTCGCGCATAACTCGGCCCAACAGAAAGTACCTGCTGGGTGTTTTGTATTTATTTTTGTCATGGCTGTTCCTCCTTGGTTAAACTTAAGCAACAATCGCAAAATTTACCAATCAAACCAAACAATAGTTGTGGTATTTCGTTGAAGTACGTAATTTTGCCTTAGCTAAAACAGACAATGAACAGCGCTAGCAACGCGAAGCTACAGAGACAAAAATGCCGCTAAAAAAGCGGCATTGCAATAATTAATTAGTGATGATGGCCATGCTCACCTTTGAGCTGATTACCTTGCGCATCATAAAAACCGCTCGCACCATGTTCAACAAAACCTTGGTTTATCATTTTAGCTAAAAATGGATCGCTTTCATTATCACCGATATCTGCGTAATCGGTCGTTTGATAGTTATCCCATTTCGCAAACTCTGCCTGCACATCTTGTTGATTATGATTGCTGGCTGTTAACACAATCTCTCGGCTATAGCTGGGTGTTGAAATTCGAAGTGATTTTAGTAATTTTTGATTGGCAAGCCAGCTTAGCTCTACTTTGCTTTGGCCTTGCTGCTGGGTGTAATACTCTGTTAGCTCACAACCTTCACCGGTGCTTTTTTGGTGCGTCATAGAGGCTAAAAATTTATCGCTTACTAACTGATATTTGCTACTCCAATCTTGCTCACCTTGTACTTCAGATGGTTGATACTCAATACCACGCTGTGCGTCTTGGAAGTAACGGATTGGGCGAACTTGTTGATTACGTAACTGTTGCCACAGCTCAATAAACTGTGGATTTTGCTTAGCCACCTGATGTGGTGTACGCCAAAGTGTAAAAGTATTTTCAGTCTGCTGCTTATTAGCAACAATAGCTGTAGTGACTTTGTAGTCAGCTTGCGTGTAACCTGTGTTCATATCGCATTGCCCAGCAACGGCTAATGGGCTTAGTAATGAGGCAATTAAGATAGCTACTTTCACGGGATTCTCTTTATATTTGATTGTTAATTAACTGATTAAGTCAGGGAGGCTCAAAGCCTCCCAATAACTCATTACTGTGCTAATTTAGCATCGGCTTGCTTAACAAGGTCGGCAGCATAATCCATCACATGGAAAATAAGGCTTTGCTCATTAGTACCCGTTACTAAATGTGCACCTGGGCCCACTGCATACACACCCACATCTTCTGCTGCATGTGTTTCAGAGCCAAGCGGTACAACAGCTTCTTGATGGAAGCCAGGTGTGGTTGTGTCAACATCAGTTAAATCAACACGACCGGTCACTGGCGCAAAGTCATAACCTACATCAGCATCTGTTTCGTCACCTAAGTCGCGGAAACCGCCACCATTGGTATACCCAACGGTTGTGTATGGCATGTTATCTGCGGCAAGTGATGGCTCATCACTACCAACTGGTACCACTTTACCTAAGATTGGGTTACCACGTTTTGGGTAGCCTGCAATGGTAAATACGTGGCTGTGGTCAGCTGTTACGATGATTAACGTGTCTTCGATGCTGGTTTTATCAAGAGCAACTTGTACAGCTTTTGATAACTCAACAGTATCGCTCAATGCATTATAGGCATTACCTGCGTGGTGAGCATGGTCAATACGTCCTGCTTCAACAGTTAAGAAGAAGCCTTTGTCGTTGTTATCTAATACATCAATTGCTTTTGCTGTCATTTCAGAAAGTGACGGCTCACCCGCTACGTCGTTCGCGCGATCTGCTTCGTATTGCATGTGAGTTTCATTAAATAAACCAAATACACGTTCTGTCGTATCAGCATTGATTGCATCAAAACCGGCTTGGTCCATCACATACTGACCTGCAGGATATTTAGCTTTCCACTCAGCTGTTAGGTCGCGACCATCTGTACGGTCACCTTCTACCGAGCTCACTGCATCGGCTGAGTTATAAGCTGCATCTTTAGGTAAGAAATGACGACGACCGCCGCCCATCACAACTTCTAAGCCATCAACATCTAGGCCTTCGTAACGAGCTTCGAGGTTTGCTTCAAAGTTAACTAATTGCGATGCAATATCTTCACAACCTGCTGCCACTGCTGCTTCTGGCATATCAGATACGTCTTCCCAGTTACGATCAGCCGATTTTGCATACGTTGCTGCAGGCGTTGCGTGAGTGATACGCGCTGTAGATACAATACCTGTCGACTTACCCGCGATCTCTGCCAGCTCAGTGGCAGTAACTAGCTCATTACCCGCAACCGTTGCACAGTTACCGCGTTCGATATTTTCATCTACACCAATCACACCTGCATCAGTTTTTACACCTGACGCCATTGCCGTCATCGTACCCGCTGAATCTGGTGTTTGTGCGTCAACGTTATAGGTTTTAGCAAAACCAGAGAATGGTAGTTTTTCAAAGCTAAGTTGGTGCTCTTCACCCAACTTACCTTCTAGCTGACCTGCCATAATACGCGCAGCTGTTACGGTCGAAATACCCATGCCGTCACCAACAAATAGAATCACGTTTTTCGCTTTACCTGACTCTTTTACAACTGCAGCAATATTTTCTTCGCTAGTAGCAACTTTAACTTGTGCTGACTTAAACCAGTCATTGTCAGTCAGTGGCGCTAATTGCGATGCAGTTAACGAGGTTGCCGGTGCATTACATGACACTGTTGAATCAGTTACTTCTGCTGAGTCTAGCTCACCATTATCGTTGCTATCTGCACCTGTTAGAGTTTCTGTACCACCGTTTACACACTGCTCAGAACCAACCGCTAGAGTATTTTCAACAGTCAGTGTTTTTGTTGAGCTTTTATCGTCATCATCAGAGCAGCCTGCTAATGCCACTACTACAGCAAGAGAAATTAAATTTAGTTTTTTCATCGTCGTCGCCATTATTCTTCAATTAGTTCTAGAGCTTGGTTAATGATGTGGAAAATTACGTTTTGCTCCACAACGCCTTGTGCTAGTTGCGCACCGGGACCTTTTGCATGCAGTGAAATATCTTCACCTGCGTGGGTCTCTGAACCTAATGGCACTGTTGCTTCTTGGTGATAACCAGGTGCAGTTGTATCAACCCCCGTTAAATCAACACGACCTGCAAATGGAGCCTCGTTGTAAGATACTTCCGCATTGGTTTCATCACCTAAATCGCGAAAGCCTAAACCATTGGCGTAACCAACGGTGGTGTATGGCATACCATCTGCTGCTAGGCTTGGTTCTTCACTGCCAACGGCTACTACTTTACCTAAAATTGGGTTACCACGTTTTGGATAGCCTGCAATAGTGAATACGTGACTGTGGTCAGCTGTTACTAGGATAAGTGTTTCTTCAGGGTTAGTATTTTCAACTGCTGTTTGCACCGCTTTAGCAAATTCAACAGTATCGCTTAGTGCATTAAAAGCGTTGCCCGCATGGTGACCATGGTCGATACGACCCGACTCAACCGTTAAGAAAAAGCCTTTTTCGTTGTTCTTTAAGATATCAATTGCTTTGCCAGTCATTGCAGATAATGACGGCTCCCCTGCTACATCGTTAGCGCGGTCTGCTTCGTATTGCATGTGTGATTCATTGAATAATGCAAATACACGCTTGGTATCAGCATTGAGCGTATCGAAGCCAGCTTGGTCCATTACGTACTTGCCATCAGGATACATTTCTTGCCATTCAGCAGTTAGATCACGCTCATCAGTACGGTCGCCTTCCACTTCACTCACTGCATCAGCTGAGTTGAATGCCGCATCTTTCGGTAAGAAGTGACGACGACCACCGCCCATCACCACTTCAAGGCCGTCTACATCAGTACCTACGAAGCGTGCTTCAAGGTTCTTCTCGAAATTAACAAGTTGTGAGGCAATATCTTCACAACCTGCTTCTACTGCATCAGCAGGCATATCAGATACGTCTTCCCAGTTACGGTCAGCTGATTTTGCATAGGTTGCAGCTGGTGTTGCGTGGGTGATACGGGCTGTTGAAATAACGCCTGTTGCTAGACCTTTGATTTCTGCAAGTTCCGTAGCAGTGATTAATTCATTACCTGCAACTGTTGCACACTTGCCACGCTCAATGTTTTCGTTAACACCAATTACACCTACATCAGTTTTAACGCCAGAAATAATCGCTGTCATTGTGCCTGCAGAGTCAGGTGTTTGCGCATCAACGTTGTAGGTTTTGATTTGCGCCGAGTAAGGGAACTCTTCAAAGCTTAATAAGCCTTCTTCACCCGACTTACCTTCCATTTGACCTGCCATGATACGTGACGCAGTTAGCGTTGAGATACCCATACCATCGCCAACAAATAGAATGACATTTTTAGCTTTAAACGTTTGCTCAGCCTGAGCTGCCGCTTCTTTTTTTGTTAATGTAGCTTCAGCGGCACTATACCAATCATTTTGTTTTTGACTGTCTGGTAACACACCTGCATTGGCCGTCGCTGACAATGCCAACGTTAAACCAATTGCAGTCGCAATTTTATTAATTTTCATCGTTACGTTCCGTTAGTACGTTATTTTTAAGAGTTTGGAGCTAATTAAGCTGCGCTTGGTTAATTAGCGCAGCCATCCTATGAGTGTTTTGTTACTGAAAAAGTGACTTTTCATGACAAAATGATGAAACCAAAAAAAGCAGCGCAAGAAGGTAAGTAATTAGTTTTAGTGGAAATAAATAGGCTAGTTTCTAGATATGAGTTAGCGAATTTGCGAGGGTAAATTTAAAGGGGCGAGGTCAAGCCTAATCAGAGCAAAGGTTATTTGAGTTGATAAAAGAGCAGGTTTATATGGATTGTGTTGGGTTTCGCTTCGCTCAAAGCAACCTACCCGAACAATGAACAGGGTAAATCCGAGTGAATACTCTCAACTAAATAACCATATCGATCTAATCTGACGGCTGATAGCTTTTCTACATACATTAAAAAAGGCCGCCTAGGGCGACCTTTTTATAAGCTGTGAAGCTCTATCTGTTGATATTACTCAACGATAGATGCAACAACACCAGCACCAACTGTACGGCCACCTTCACGGATAGCGAAGCGTAAACCTTCGTCCATCGCGATT